>CBFGOS010000182.1:0-5065 GCA_965650425.1 uncultured Lysobacter sp.
GCGTACCACATGATGGGCATCCCGACGCCGATGTTCACGCCGCTGTTCGTGATCGCGCGCACCACCGGCTGGAGCGCGCACGTGATCGAGCAGCGCGAGGACGGCAAGATCATCCGCCCGAGTGCGAACTACACGGGGCCGGAGGATCAGGCTTACGTGCCGATCGAAAAGCGTTGATGTGTTGGAGGGCCACGCGGTTGCGTGGCCCTTCTGCTTTTGGGGCTTGCCGGGCGGGCGAAGGAGCGCAGGGCGCCACAAGTCGCGGCCCGTTATCCGCTTGGTTGTGACGCCCTGCACTCCTCCGCCCTGAGAGGGCACCGGTAAAGCAGAAGAGCCACGCAATCGCGTGGCTCTTTCTGTGTGGAAGGGGCGGGTGGGCGAGGGGGCAGGGGAGGCACGGCAGCCCCGCCGTTCGAGGTATCCCTTAGGCAACGGCCAGCTGCGGGGCTGGATCAGGCTGCGAGGCCCTCGGCCTTGAGGGTGGCCTGCACGCCAGGGTCCTGGTCCATGCGTGCCTTGAACGCTTGCAGGCGTTCAAGGCCGGACAGGTCCACGCCGGTGCGCTCGGCCCAGCCCAGCGTCACGTATAAATATGGGTCGGCGAAGCTGCGGAAGCCGGCGAGCCAGTCACGGGCTTCCAACTGCTTGTTGGCGCGCTCGTAAAGACCGCGCAGGCGCTTGCGGGCGGCCTCGCGCACCCCGTCGTGCTGGTCGGCGTCGCCGTGGAACGCGCTGGGGGCGAAGAGCGGCAAGTAGGCCGGGTGCACGTCTGAGTTCACGAACGCCAGCCATCGGGTCGCCTCGGCGCGCTGGCGTGGGCTGCCGTCGCCAGCAAGGCCCGCAGCGGGCTGGCGGTCCGCCACGTAGCCCATGATCGCCGCGTTCTGGGTGAGCACGTAGTCGCCATCGACCACCGCGGGGACGGCGCCAGCCGGGTTGATGGCCAGGAAGGCCGGAGACTTGAGCGCCGCATAATCGCGCAGGATTTCGTACTCGTACGGCTGGCCGCTCCACTGCAAGGCAATGTGGACGGCGGTCGAGCAGGCGCCCGGCTTGGTGTAAAGCTTCATGCAGTCTCCGGAACGGAAGCGGGCCGTCCATGGTGGACGACCCGGCCGGAGTGTCTCAACGCCGTGGCTGCAACGCTGCGTCGCGGTTGCGAGGGTTGCGCGTGGCCCTCAGCCGCGGCGCGGCTTGAGCGACTGCACCTTCAGGAACGTGTGGTCGCCGATGGTGGCCACCTGGTACGCGTTGCGCCAACTCGGACTGGCGATGGCATGTGCCATGAAGTGGCTCGCGCCAGGAACGATTTCCTTCCGCCGCCCCGGGGGCAGGGCCCAATTGCGCTCGGCTTCCAGGGCGATGGTGACCGACTCGGCCCACGCCTCGGTGTTGCTCAGGCGGGTGGACGGCGATACCAGCGTCGGGGCGAACTGCTTCTTGGCGGTCACCACGTCGCAGACGGTGTTGCCCCACAGGCCGCTGTCACGGCGACGCAGGGCCACCTCGGCGACCGCCTTCTGTCCGCGGACGGACTGGTCGCGGGCTTCGAGGTAGACGGTGGTACTCAAGCAGAGCGAATCTGCAGTCTGCGGCGGCAAAACCGAGGCCAACCACAGGATCCAGGCCAGCTTCATATTGGACTCCTTGCTCCGTTGCGCCCGTTCGTCTCGCGGCTTCCATCCCCTCGGGGATCTGTCGGAAGCCACTGCTCGGACCGGCATGGCGTACTGGGGAGGGCGGCGGCTCTTCGGCGCGCTTTGCCCCGTCACCTAAACCGCACGGGATGCGCGGCCGGTGTGGGTTCCGCCAAGGCTGGGCGGAAAAGTTGGCGCAAGGTACTGGCGGCAACATAAACGCTACGTGAATGCCGTGTTACTAACTTGCGGAAAAATCTGGAGTTTTTGCCCCGGCGATTGCCGTTAACCCCTTGCGGGGCAAGGCTTTGCGGTTGTCAAGAGCGAGGCCTCTGTCACAGATTGGCAGCCAGTCGGCTGCCCTGTGCGATGGCCCGTTTTGCGTCCAGTTCCGCCGCCACATCGGCTCCGCCGATCACGTGGACGACCGCCGGCCCGCCCTCGAGGGCAGCCTGCAGGGGCTTGAAAGGCTCCTGGCCGGCGCAGACCACGACGTGATCCACGGGCAGCACCTGCTCCTGTCCGTCGACACGGATGCGAAGGCCGGCGTCGTCCACGCCCAGGTATTCGACACCTCCCAGCATCTGCACCTTCTTGGCCTTCAGCGTGGCCCGGTGGATCCAGCCAGTGGTCTTGCCCAGTCGCGCCCCGGGCTTGCCGGCACTGCGCTGCAGCAGCCACACCTCGCGAGCAGGAGGCTCGGGAGCGGCGGTCGTCAGCCCACCCGCCTTGGCGGTGTAGCCCACGTCCACTCCCCACTCCGCCCGCCAGCGGGCCGGATCCAGGCTGGGGGAGGGGCCTTCATGCACCAGGAACTCGGCGACGTCGAACCCGATGCCGCCCGCCCCGATGATGGCGACGCGCCTGCCGGGGACCACCTCGCCGCGCAGCACCTGCAGGTACCCGACTACCTTGGGGTGGTCCGCCCCGGGGAAGTTCACGCGGCGTGGCGCGATGCCCGTGGCAAGTACCACGTCATCGAAGCCTGCCAGAGCTGCCGCGTCGACGCGCGTGCCCAGGCGCAGGTCCACGCCCGTTTGCGCCAGGCGACGACCGAAGTAGCGCAGGGTCTCGTGGAATTCCTCCTTGCCCGGAATGCGCTTGGCCAGGTTGAACTGGCCGCCGATCTCGTCCGCGGCCTCGAACAGCGTGACGTTGTGGCCGCACTCGGCGGCCACGGTGGCACAGGCCAGGCCGGCGGGGCCGGCACCGACCACGGCCACCCGGCGTGGCTTGGGGGTGGGGCGATAAACCAGTTCGGTCTCGGCACACGCGCGCGGGTTGACCAGGCAACTGGCTGTTTTGTTCTCAAATACATGGTCCAGGCAGGCCTGGTTGCACGCGATGCAGGTATTGATGTCCTCGGCGCGCCCCGAGCGCGCCTTGGCCACCCACGCCGGGTCGGCCAGGAGCGGGCGCGCCATCGACACCATGTCCGCGTCGCCGCGGGCCAGGATCGCTTCGGCCACGTCGGGCATGTTGATGCGGTTGGTCGTCACCAGTGGCAGGGTGACTTCCGGCTTCAGGCGGGCGGTGATGCCCGTGAATGCCGCGCGCGGAACCGAGGTCGCGATGGTGGGTACGCGCGCTTCGTGCCACCCGATGCCGGTATTGATGATCGTCGCGCCGGCGGCTTCCACCGCCCTGGCCTGCGCGACCACCTCATCCCAACGGTTGCCGTCCTCCACCAGATCCAACATCGACAGCCGGTAGATGATGATGAAATCCGGCCCGCATGCCTCGCGGATGCGACGCACGATCTCGACGGCGAAGCGCATGCGGCGTGCCGTGTCACCGCCCCAGGCGTCCTGACGGTGGTTGGTGCGCGGCACCGTGAACTGGTTGAGCAGGTAGCCCTCCGAACCCATGACCTCGACGCCGTCGTAACCCGCGTCCCGGGCCAGCATCGCGCTGCGGACGAAAGCTCGGATCTGGCGGTCGATGCCACGGGCGGTGAGGGCCCGCGGTGTGAACGGGTTGATCGGCGCCTTCAGCCTGGACGGTGCTACCTGGAGCGGGTGGTAGCCGTAACGCCCCGAATGCAGGATCTGCAGGCAGATGCGGCTGCCATGTGCATGTACGGCACCGGTGACCTGTCGATGCTTGCCGACCTCCCACAACCAGCCCAGCTTGCCCCCCATCGGCTTGAGCCAACCCTCGATGTTGGGGGCAAAGCCACCGGTGACGATCAACCCCACGCCCCCCGCGGCCCGCTCGCCGAAATAGGCCGCCAGCCGGGGAAAGTCCCGGGCCCTGTCTTCCAGCCCGGTGTGCATCGAACCCATGAGGACGCGATTGGGAAGGGTGCAGAAGCCCAGGTCGAGGGGGCGGAACAGATGCGGATACGGGGAGGTAATGGCCGTCATGAGCGTACGCAAGCGTATGGATGGCGCCACGATGCCCGGAAACGCCCCCCCGGGCAAGCTGGCATGGACGGTCTGCGGGCGCCGTTACGTTTTTGTTTCCGACGCCGCTTGCGTGCACGGGAGGGGAGCCTTCACCGCGCCTGCATCTGCGGTAGGGCTCAATATGAACCAACGCTAAGGTACGGTTGCCGGTTGCGGGAACTTGGCGGATTGTTAGACGCGTGTTAACACGGCTTTCACACCTGTAAACTTAACCTGCCCGGGATGGCGTCGATCGGGTCGCCGTCCTGAACGGTAAGGAACCTCGTAGACGCGGTTTCCATTTTTGATCCAAGGAGAGATGAGAATGAACAAGAAGCTTCTCTGTGCTGCCCTGCTGGGTGGTCTGTCGGTCGCCCACGTGGCTGGCGCGCAGGAATTCGATGACCGCTGGTACCTGACGGGTTCCACCGGCTTCAACATCCAGGACAATGCCCGCGGTACGCGCAACGCCCCGTTCGTGGGCCTGGGCCTGGGCAAGATGATCAGCCCGAACTGGTCGCTCGACGGCGAGCTGAACTACCAGAACCCCAACCTGGAAGCCAACCAGAACCTGAACTGGAGCCAGTACGGCATCTCGCTGGACCTGCGTCGCCACTTCATGCAGGAAGGTCGCAACTGGAATCCGTACGTGCTGATGGGCCTGGGCTACCAGCGCTCGGAAGAAGAGTACGACGCCTTCCCGAGCCCGGACTCCCCGGGTCAGCGTGAAGACGGCAACCTGGCTGCCAAGTTCGGCGTCGGCCTGCAGGGCGGCGGCGATCGCGTGAAGGTCCGCACCGAGCTGGCCTACCGTCTGGACATGGACGATTCCAGCATCAACGCTCCGGATGAAGACCGCTTCGGCGACATCCTGGCTTCGGTCGGCGTGGTCATCCCGCTGGGTGCCGCTGCTGCCGCCCCGGTCGCTCCGGCCCCGGCCGCCCCGAACTGCGCCGATCTGGACGACGATGGCGACGGCGTGAACAACTGCGACGACAAGTGCCCCGGTTCGCAGGCTGGCCAGACCATCGGTCCGGACGG
>CBFGOS010000183.1:0-5048 GCA_965650425.1 uncultured Lysobacter sp.
GAGGAAGAATGCAGGACGAAATCGACACGCCCGACTTCGTGATCGAGCGTCCCAAGTCGCGCGCGCAGGGTGACTTCTCCACCAACGCCGCGATGCTGCTGGCGAAGCCGGCCAAGTCCAACCCGCGCGCGATCGCGCAGGCGCTGGTCGACGCGCTCCCCAAGAGCGACGACATCGCCAAGGTCGAGATCGCTGGGCCGGGCTTCATCAATTTCCACGTGGCCGAGGCCGCCTGGCGTCGGCAGATCGGGCAGGTACTCGAGCAGGGCGAGGCTTACGGCCGCAATACCAGCGGCGAAGGCCGCGTGGCGGGCGTGGAGTACGTGTCGGCCAACCCGACCGGCCCGCTGCACGTGGGCCATGGCCGCGCCGCGGTGATCGGCGACTGCATCGGTCGCGTGCTGGCGGCCAACGGGTGGGACCTGAAGCGCGAGTTCTACTACAACGACGCGGGCGCACAGATCAACAACCTCGCGATCTCGGTGCAGGCGCGTGCACAGGGCCGCGGCCCGGACGACGCTGGCTGGCCCGAGGATGGCTACCGCGGCGACTACATCGTTGACGTCGCCAATGCCTACCTGCGCGGCGACAGCGTCGAGGTCGAAGGCCACGTGGTCACCGGCGCGAAGGATCCGGACGACCTGGATGCCATCCGCCAGTTCGCCGTGGCCTACCTGCGCCGCGAGCAGAATGCCGACCTGGAAGCGTACGGGGTCGGCTTCGACGTGTACTTCCTCGAGTCGTCGCTGTACACCGACGGCAAGGTGGAGGAGACCGTGCGCGAACTCATCGCGCACGGCCACACCTACGAGGAGGGTGGCGCGCTGTGGCTGCGCAGCACCGACTTCGGTGACGACAAAGACCGCGTCATGCGCAAGTCCGACGGCACCTACACCTACTTCGTGCCGGACGTGGCCTACCACCTGAGCAAGTGGCAGCGCGGCTACGTGCGTGCGATCACCGAGCTTGGCGCTGACCACCACGGCAGCCTGGCCCGTGTAAGGGCTGGCCTGCAGGCGTTGGACTGCGGCATCCCGCAGGGCTGGCCGGAGTACGTGCTGCACCAGATGGTCACGGTGATGCGCGGCGGTGAGGAAGTGAAGCTGTCCAAGCGTGCGGGCAGCTACGTCACCCTGCGCGACCTGATCGACGAAGTCGGCCGCGACGCCACGCGCTGGTTCCTGATTGCGCGCAAGCCCGACTCCCAGCTGACGTTCGACATCGACCTGGCGCGCAGCCAGTCGCTCGACAACCCGGTGTATTACGTGCAGGTCTCGCATGCGCGAATGCACGGCCTGCTGCGCAAGCTGCGCGAGCAGGGACTGACCTTCGACGCGGCCAACGGCCTGGCGCAACCGCTGGACGTGGAAGACGCGGCCGCCCACGAACTGGTGCAGACCCTGCTGCGCTACCCCGATGTGGTGGCGACCGCCGGGCGCGACCTGGAGCCGCACCAGATCGCCGTGTACCTGCTGGAACTCGCGCAGACGTTCCAGACGTATTACAACGATCACCAGTTCCTGGTGGACGACGCCACCGTGCGCGATGCACGCCTGGTGCTGGCCATGGCGACGCGCCAGGTGCTGGCGAACGGTTTGGAATTGCTGGGCGTGAACGCCCCCGAGGTGATGTGAATGGCGGCACGACGCGGTAAGTCGCAAGCGCGGCGCAACGGCGGCAACAGTGGCGGCCTGCCGGGCTGGGCATGGCTGGTGCTGGGCGTGGTGATCACGATCATCGTGGTGATGGTGGCGCCCAAGCTGCTGAAGGGCGAAGGCGACGGCTTCCTGCGCCCGCACGCCAACCCCGACGCGCAACCGACCCCGGTCGCGGTGGAGGACGATGAGCTGCTGCCGGCCGACCCATCGACGGCAACCGCCAAGCCGGCCGATGCCGCCGCCAAGACGGAAGGTGCTGACGCCAAGAATCCGGAATACGACTTCTACACGCTGCTTCCGGGCAAGGAAGTGCCGATGACCGACGCCGAGCTCGCCGCCACGGAACGGGCCGAGGCCGAGCGCCAGGCGCGCCAGCAGAAGCCGGAAGCCACCCCGAACCAGACCGCCGAGGCCACGGCGACGACGAGCACCACCGCGACGACATCCGCGACCGCGACAGAGCGGGCCGCCGCCCTGCCGAAGCCCGTGGCCGACGACGGGGTCGCGCGAGCGGCGGCTTCGGCCCCGCCCACCGATGCGTCGGCGGGGGCCGCCGCCAAACCCACCGCCAGCGACGACACCCGCTATCTGCTGCAGGCGGGCGCGTTCCAGGCCTCCGGTCAGGCCGAGGAGCTCAAGGCGAAAATTGCGATGCTGGGCCTGGGCGCGCGGGTGGAGTCGGCCCAGATCAAGGGGCAGACCGTCTACCGCGTGCGCATGGGGCCGTACGGCACCGCGAGCGACTTGGCCGAGGCCAAGCGCAAGCTGTCGTCCGGTGGATTGACCGCGATGGCGATCAAGGTCGAGTGATGCTTGGGTAGTGGGGGAAGAAGCAGGGCCGCGAGGGCACGCCGGATCTCTGGACTGGGCCGGAGCGCCCTACCCGCCGCCCTTGAGCTCACCCCTGCGAAGGCTTTTCCCGCTTCAGCGTGATCAGCGCCGAGGTATCCGCTTCGCCCTGGCCACGCTCGACCAGCTCGGCATAGTCCGCGGCCGCCTGGTCGATTGCCGTGGTGCGGATGCCCGCATTCGCGGCAATGCCCTGAACGATGCGCAGGTCCTTGAGCATGTGCACGCACTTGAAGCCCGGCGTGAACTCGTCGCGCATCATCGTCGCGCCGCGCTTTTCCAGGAACCAGCTGTTGGCTGCGCCGGCCATCAGCGTCGGCAGCAGCTTGTCCGGATCCAGGCCGAGCTTCTCGCCCAAGGCCAGTCCTTCGCACACGGCCTCGTTGATGCCGGCGACCAGCACCTGGTTGATCGCCTTGGTGGCCTGCCCGGCCCCAATGCCGCCCATGTGCGTGATGCGCGCCGCGTAGGCTTCCAGCACCGGGCGCACCTTTTCCAGCGCCGCCTCGTCGGCACCCAGCATCACCGACAGCTTGCCGTTGCGTGCGCCCTCCACGCCGCCGGAGACGGGTGCGTCGATGAAGGCAATGTCGTGCGCGGCGAGCATGGCGGCGGCGCGGCGCGCGGTCTCCACCGATACCGTCGAGTGGTCCACGACCACGGTGCCGGCGCGCAACACGTTGGCCAGGCCCTCGACGTTGGTGAGCACGTCGTGATCCAGCGACACGCACAGCGCGACCACGTCGCAGTCGGCGAAGTTGTCGGTCGAGCGCGCGGCGCGCACGCCCAGCTCGGCGGCGAGCTCGTCGGCCTTGGCCTGGGTGCGGTTGCCGACCGCGGTCAGCAGGCCCTTGGCGTGCAGGTGGCGGGCCATCGGTGCGCCCATCGCGCCCAGGCCAATGAATCCAACTTTCATAGTGTTGCCTCCGGTGGGGACGAAGGGGTCGCCGGCAGCGGCGCCCCCTCCGGTGCATTGCCCGCGGCAGGCGCGGACGGTGCATCAAGGGGCGGACGCCATGTGGCGTCCAGGGGTAGTTACAGGCGAAGCGCTCAGGTGAGGGGCGCGTCGTCCAGGTAGGTGTAGCCGGTCAGGCCGGTTTCCAGCGCGGCGTTGAGATGCTCGGCCTCATCGGCGGGCAGGTGCGCGGCGGCGACCTTGGCGCGGTAGGCCGCGCGCAGGTCGTCGAGCTTGTAGCCCACGTAGTCGAGCATCACGTCGGTGGTGTCGCCGCGACGCTGCTGCACCAGCTTCACCGCGTCCCCGTCCACGCGCACTTCCACTGCGTCGGTGTCGCCGAACAGGTTATGGATGTCGCCCAGGATCTCCTGGTACGCACCGACCATGAAGAAGCCCAGGCGGTAGCTCTCGCCGTGCTTCAGCGCGTGGATCGGCATCGAGGTGTTGAGCGTCTCGTTCTCGACGTAGGTGTCGATGCGGCCGTCGGAGTCGCAGGTCAGGTCGGCGATCACGCCACGGCGGGTCGGCACCTCGTCCAGGCGCTCGATCGGCGCGATCGGGAACACCTGCTGGATCGCCCAGATGTCGGGCATCGACTCGAACACGCTGAAGTTGACGAAGTACTTGTCGACCAGGCGCTGGTTGAGTTCGTCGAGCACTGCCTGGTGGCTCTTCTCGCCCGGGTGCAGGCGTTCGCGCACCCCGTTGGCGATGGCGTAGAACAGGTCGTCGATGCGCGCGCGGTGCACCAGGTCGATCTGCCCCAGTGCGTACAGCGACAGGCCTTCTCCATGGTGGTGCACGGCCTCGTGGAACAGCTCCACCGCCGGGCGCGCGCCCAGTTCGCCGTGGATCTCGCGCAGGTGGCGGATCACGGCGGGCTCATCGTCGTGCGCTTCGGGCACGCGGCCTTCGGGCGCCTTCTCCACTTCGGACACGTTGGCCACCAGCACCGCGTGGTGCGCGGTCATCGCGCGGCCGCACTCGGTGACCAGGCGCGGCGGGGTCAGGCCGTACTCCTCGCAGGCCTCGGCCAGCGGCTGCACGATGGTGCTGGCGTACTGGGCCACGCCGTAGTTGATCGAGCAGTAGCTGCGCGAGCGGGTGCCCTCGTAGTCCACGCCCAGGCCGCCGCCCACGTCCATGAACTGCACCTTGGCGCCCAGCACCGACAGCTCGACGAAGTAGCGCACGGCCTCGCGCATGCCGTTGGCGATGTCGCGCACGTTGGAGATCTGGCTGCCCATGTGGAAGTGCAGCAGGCCCAGGCAGTCGCCCATGCCGGCGTCGCGCAACTGCTTCCACAGGTCCAGCACCTGGCGCGGGGACAGGCCGAACTTGGCCTTGTCGCCGCCGCTGTTCTGCCACTTGCCGGCGCCGAGCGACGCCAGCCGCATGCGCACGCCCAGGCCCGGCTTCACGCCCAGGACCTTCGCTTCCTCCAGCACCAGCGCCAGCTCGGACGGCTTTTCCACCACGATCCAGGTGTTCAGGCCCAGCTTGCGGCCGATCAACGCCAGGCGGATGTACTCGCGGTCCTTGTAGCCGTTGCAGACGATCAGGCCGCCGGGCTGGCTCAACGC
>CBFGOS010000184.1:0-5000 GCA_965650425.1 uncultured Lysobacter sp.
AGGTCGGCGGCTTCGAGTACGTGCAGATGAACGCCGAGAAGCTGCCGTTCCCGGACGCCAGCTTCGACCTGGTCACCATTGCCTTCGGCCTGCGCAACGTCACCGACAAGGACGCCGCCCTGCGCGAGATGTTCCGCGTGCTCAAGCCCGGCGGACAGGCGCGCGTGCTGGAATTCTCCGAGGTCAAGGCCGACTGGTTCAAGCCGATCTACGACTTCCACTCGTTCAACGTGCTGCCCAAGCTGGGCAGCCTGTTCGCCGGCGACGCGGGCAGCTACCAGTACCTGGCCGAGAGCATCCGCAAGCACCCGCCGCAGGACGCACTGAAGGCGATGATGCAGGCCGCCGGCTTCGCCCGCTGCGACTACAAGAACCTCAACGCCGGCATCGTCGCGATCCATACCGGCTACAAGACTTAACCACCCTATCCGAGGTCCCGGACTGCGCGGGGAGTGCGCAGAGCGGGCCATGGATGGCCCGCGGCCCCGCATCGAACAGGATGTTCGCATGCGGGGAGGAGCACTCCCCGCGCAGTCCGGGCCCGGGCCTCCCACCTCAGATCTGCGGCTGCCAGGCGTAGCTGAGCTTGAGGAACACGCTGCGGCTGCTGTCGAACAGCGAATCGCGGGGTTCGCCTTCGCGGTCGATGTCGAAGGCGCCGTGCGAGTAACCGGCATACAGCGCCGTGCGCGGGTTGAGCTTGTACGAGTACAGCAGCTGCGCCGTGACGTCGTGGACGCGCGACTTCACCGGAATCACGCACGTGGCCGCGCCCGGGGCCACGGCGATCGGGCATTCCGCCAGCGTGAACGCATACAGCGCCTGGTTGCGCTTGATGTCGCCGGCTTGCACGGACAGGCGCATGCGCTGGCGCGGGTCGAACTGCCAGCTGAGACGTCCGTCGAGTACCCGTGCGTCGAACGCGGTGCCACCATCGCGACGCAGGCGTTGGCGGGAGTGGTTGAGCTGCAGGTTGATCCCGCGCCCGATGTCCAGTTCCACGTACGGCTCCCAAACCACGCCGCGGCCCATGCGCGATGCGGTCAAATCGAGCATGTCGCCGCTGCGCTGCCATGAGCCAAAGGTGAATCCCGGCCACGGGGTGGCGCCGATGAAGCCGCTGGCGAAGCGTTCGTCGAACATCCGCCCGTTCCAGTAGCGCACGCGGGACAGCCCGCCGACATTGGCTTGGGTCTGTCGGGCCGCGCTGATGCGCAGGTAGCCTTCCAGCTCGCGCTCCAGGAGCAGGCCATCGGAACGGTGGGTGATGTCCCAGTCCCCGGTCAGGCTGATGCGACTGATCGTCGCGCCGTCCTTGCCGAACCAGTGGCGGCCACCGCCAATCACCGACTTGTCGTAGCCCACCTGGCTGATGAAGCCCAGGTCCGCGCGGAAGCCGGGGTCGATGCGCTGGTGGGCGAGGTCGGCGTACCAGCTGCGCTGGCTGTAGTTGTACGCGGCCGACAGCGCATTGCCGCGGGGGGCGGTGTCGGTCAGGCCCAGCGCAACGGGATATTCCGAGTCGCTGCGCAGCCACTGGGTGCGCAGCGTGTGCCGGTTCTGTTGCCAGCGCGCATCGATTCCGCCCAGCGCGTTGCGGTAGTCCGTGCCCTGGCGCAGCGTGGCGATCGCGCCGAGCGTGGTGCTGGCGTTGACGTCGTAGCGGTAGCGGCCGACGAAGGCATCGGCCTCCTGGTCGAGGAAGCGGAAGCTGGAGCCCAATGCACCCGGCACCAGGATCTGCGTGCTGGCGTCGCGCGCGGCGATCACGCCGTAGGCCTGTTGCCCGCTGCGCCCGGTGAGGCGCACGCCGGCATCGGGGTCGGCGATCTGGCGCGTGTACAGCACCTGCAGCGGGGTGTTGAAGTAGTCCGCGCCTTCCAGGAAGAACGGCCGCTTCTCCGGGAAGAACAGCGCGAAACTGGTGTTGAGGTCGAGTTGTGCCTGGTCGGACTCGACCTGCGAGAAGTCCGGGTTGAGCGTGCCATTGAGCGTGATGTTGGGCGTGGGAGTCCACGCCACGTCCAGCCCGGGCTCGATCTCGGTGCCATTGTCCTGGCCAGGGTGCGACCAGGGCGCGCCGCGCGCGTCGCGCTGCTCGGCGTGCAGCACGGTCAGCGTTGGCGTGATCTCCAGGTTGCGGCCCTGCCTGACGCCGGTGAAGCCTTCGATCTTGCCAAACGTGCAGGTCAGGCAGCGCGAGCCACGTTCCACCCGATTGTTGAAGTATTGGTGGCGGAACTCGCGCGGGCGGATCCGCAGGAATGACGCGCCCCAACGGCGGGCGTCCTCGGTATCGCGGAAGCGCAGCGTCGCGAAGGGGATCTTCATCTCCACGTGGTAGCCGTCTTCGGTAATGCGCGCGGCGCTGCTCCACAGTCCATCCCAGGAGTCGTCCTCGTTTCCGGTCGCCTCTTCCTTGATCAGGTCGGCCTGCACGCCCAGCGGATTGACGAAGAATTCATAGGCGCGGCGCTGGTCGTCGAACGTGTCGAACATCACCCCGACGAAGTCGTCGCCGTACAGCGCATCGCGGTCGCGCAGGTAGGCGCGCAGCTTCGCGGGGTCCGGATCTTCGGCGCGGAACGCCACCAGTACCGCGTCATCGGTGTAGGCGATGCGCGCCGTGGTCTTCACCGAGGCCGGCACGTTGTCGGCGGGCGAAACCTCGTAACCAATGTCGATGGCGGCAGCGTGCGCCCAGACCGCCTCGTCCAGGTGGCCGTCGACGATGATGTCGGCGTCGACCCGCGGCACCTGCAAGGGATTGGCCCACGCCGACGGCGCGGTGAGTGCGAGCAGCAGGCCCGCGACCAGCACCGAGCGGAGAGGGAGCGGGTTCGTGAAACGGGGGGCGGGGAACAAGGTCTGGGCGCGGAGGCCGCGCAGGGGCGATCGAGGCATGACGCCAGCATGCCCGCCGGGCCGCTTTGCCGAGTGTGCCGGAAGTCCGGCCCGGCGTGATTCGCGGCGAACGCGGGCAGCGGTACACTCCGGGGCTCACCCGCAACCGTGGTCCTTCCATGCGTCATTCGATCCTGACCCTGTGCCTGGCCGCCGCGCTCGCCGCTGGCTGCTCGCGCGACACCACGCCGGCCCCCGGCGCAGATGCCCAGCCCGCCGCCACCCAGCAGGCCGCCGTGAACGCCACCGCCGAAACCGACGAGCAGTCCTACGCTGAACCCGACAAGGTCCGCACCAAGGACCTCGCGCTGGAGCTCAAGGTCGACTTCGACGCCAAGACCCTGTCCGGCAGCGCCACCTACACCCTGGACTGGCTGGACAAGAACGCCACCCAGCTGGTGCTGGACAGCCGCGCGATCACCGTCGAGAAGGTGGTGGGCGAGCGCGCCGACGGCAAGTGGGACGACCTCAAGTTCAGCTTCGCGCCCGCCGACGAACTGCTGGGCAGCAAGCTCACCATCGAAGCGCCGCAGCGCAACGCGCGCATCCGCGTGACCTACACCACGTCGCCCGAGGCCTCGGGCCTGCAGTGGCTGACCCCGGCGATGACCGAGGGCAAGAAGACGCCGTTCATGTTCAGCCAGTCGCAGCAGATCCACGCGCGTTCGTGGGTGCCGCTGCAGGACACGCCGCGCGTGCGTTTCACCTACACCGCGCACGTGACCGCACCGAAGGACGCGATGGTGCTGATGAGCGCCGACAACGATCCGAAGGCCGCGCGTGACGGCGACTACAGCTTCACCATGCCGCAGCCGATCCCGTCGTACCTGCTGGCGATTGCCGCGGGCGACCTGGTGTTCCAGCCGATCACCGACAAGGCCGGCGTGTGGGCCGAGCCGTCGATGGCGCCGAAGGCCGCCGCCGAGTTCTCCGACACCGGCCGCATGATCGACACCGCCGAGCGCCTGTACGGCCCATACCGCTGGGGGCGCTACGACATCCTGGTGCTGCCGCCGTCATTCCCGTATGGCGGCATGGAGAACCCGCGCCTGACCTTTGCCACGCCGACCGTGATCACCGGCGACAAGACGCTGGTGTCGCTGGTCGCGCACGAGCTGGCGCACAGCTGGTCGGGCAACCTGGTGACCTTCTCCAGCTCCAAGGATGCGTGGCTCAACGAAGGCTTCACCAGCTACGTCGAGAACCGCATCATCGAGGACCTGTTCGGCAAGGAACAGGCCGACATGGAGAGCGTGATCTCGCGCAACGAGCTGGCCGACGAGTTCAAGGACGCCAAGCCGGAACTCACCGTGCTGGCGCTCAAGCCGGAAACCATCCGCAATCCGGATGACTCGCTGACGTCGCAGCAGTACACCAAGGGCGCGTGGTTCCTGCAGTTCCTGGAGCAGCGCTTCGGGCGTGACGTGTTCGACCCGTTCCTGAAGGGCTACTTCGACCACTTCGCGTTCCAGTCGATCCCGACCGCGAAGTTCGTTGACTACCTCAAGACCAACCTGGTCGAGAAGCACCCGGGCAAGGTCACGATGGAAGAGGTCAACCAGTGGGTGTACCAGCCGGGCATCCCCGACTTCGCGCCCAAGACCGTGTCGGCGCGCTTCGAGGCCGTCGACGCCGCGCGTAAGGCGTGGCTGGACACCGGCACGCTGCCGGACAAGGCGCTGACGTCGAAGTGGATCACCCAGGAATGGGTGCACTTCATCGAGGGCATGCCGGAGACGCTGAAGCCCGAGCAGTTGGCGGCGCTGGATGCCGCGTACAAGTTCACCGGCACGCCCAACGGCGAGATCGCGCAGCGCTGGTACCCGTTGGCTGTGCGCAGCGGTTACACGCAGGCCAATTCGGCGATCAGCGCGTTCCTGCAGAAGATCGGCCGCCGCAAGCTGATCATGCCGACCTACAACGCGCTGGTGAAAACGCCCGAAGGCCTGAAGCTGGCCGAGGACACCTTCGCCAAGGCCAAGCCGGGCTACCACCCCATCACCACCGGCTCGGTGGAAGGCGTGATTGCCAAGGCCAAACAGGCCCCGGCGCAGTAAGGCATGCGCTGGCGTAAAGCCTTCCTCGCGGGCACCCTC
>CBFGOS010000185.1:0-4984 GCA_965650425.1 uncultured Lysobacter sp.
GCGTTGGCGCCGCCTGCGTAGCGCGGTGCCAACGCAGATCCGGCGGGGAAGGTGCTGCGGGACCTCCCGTCACCGCCTTGCGAATCGGCATCCGGGCGCGTGCAGGTAGAATGCCCCCATGACCGGCCCCTGCCATCGCCCCTCTGCCCCGCGGCCCGGCGCCGCGCCCGCCGCATGAAGCTGCTTGCTTTCGAACTCGCCACCGAGGCCTGTTCGGTGGCCCTGTGGTTGGACGGCGAGGTGCACGAGCGTTTTGAGGTCGCGCCGCGCCGACACGCAGAGTTGGCGCTGCCCTGGGCGGGCGAATTGCTCGCCGAAGCAGGCCTGGCCCGCAGCCAGCTGGACGCTGTGGCCCTCGGTCGGGGTCCCGGAGCGTTCACCGGCGTGCGCCTGGCCATCGCCCTGGCGCAGGGGGTGGCGCTGGCGCTCGACCGCCCGCTGGTGCCGGTTTCGACTTTGGCCGCCCTGGCGCTCCCGGCGTCCGGGTCCCGCGTCTTGGCCGCCATCGATGCCCGTATGGGCGAGGTCTACACCGCGGCCTTCGAGCGCCGCGCGAACGAACTCGTGGCCCTTTCAAGCGAAGCGGTAGGTGACCCAGCCACCTTCAACCTGGCCGGCGACGCCGCGGATTGGCACGGGGTGGGTACCGGGTTTGCGGCAGTCGACGGCGCCCTGCGCCAACGTCTGGCGGGCCGCCTTGCCTCGGTGGACCCCGCTGCGCTACCCCGGGCTGTCGACGTGGCCCGTCTAGCGGTACTGGCCTGCGCGCGCGGCGAAGCCATCGCGCCGGAACGCGTGGAGCCGGCTTACCTGCGCAACAACGTGGCGCTCACCATCGCGGAACAACAGGCGCTGCGGGCCGCGAAGGCCTGAGCGCGCCGATGGGGCATCGCGCGCTCGCCAGTGCCTTCGGTCGATGGTGCAAGCATCGCTCCGGGCCGATGCGCCGCCTCAGTCGTCGACCAACTCGCCAGCCGGCAGGAACAGCCACGTGCGTGTGACATGCAGGATGTCCGGGTCCTCGTCCGTCCTGGGCAGGGCCGGGTAGGGCTCCGCCAGTCGCGCGATGCGCAGGGCGGAGGCATCCAGCAACGGCACGCCACTGCTCTGCACGATCTCTGCCCGTTCCACGGTGCCATTGCGGCGGATGGCCACGCTGATCACCACCTGCCCGGACAGCCGCCGGCGCCGCGCTTCGTCTGGGTAATTGAGGTTGCCCACCCGTTCCACGCGCTTCACCCACTCGGCCAGGTAGCCGGCCCATGCGTATTCCTGGGTACTGGCCGACACGAACTTGCGCTTCGGCCGCTTGGCATAGCGCTCGGAGCGGAGGTGGATCTCCGCGGCCAGTCGCGCCATGGCCATGTCACGCTCGACTTTCTCCTGCCCACGGGGCAGCGGGGTCGTGCTGGGCGTCGGCGTGGCGCGTGGCGCGGGTACGGTGGCGTCCCCCGCGTTGCTGCTCACCACCCGCTCCCGGGGCGCCGGCTGCGGGCTGGGCGCCTGTGCGCGCAGGGGACGGGGCGCCACGCCTGGCTGCACCTGCGCGATCGGCCCGGTCTGGTCGTCGCGCGGTCGGCTGGCTTTGTCGTGCTCCCCACCGCCCTGATTGCTGGCCTGCGCGAGGAAGTCCGCCTGCTTCGGCGTCAGCGCGGAGGTGGTCTGGGTCAGGATCACGTCCAGCGTGGGGACCACCGGCGCCGCGCTTTCCAGTGCGAAGCCGAAGCCCAGCACCACCAGCCCGTGCACCAGCAGGGACAACGTCATCGTGGCGCCCAGCCGCTGGTTCTCGCCGATGCCTGGCGTGGGCATTACCGCCGCCACGTCCGCCCCCTCGGCACCCGGCAGGTCAGGACCGGGCTCATGCCAGGCGCGACTCGATGGCGTCGAACAACTGGCCGGCGATGTTCAGCCCGAACTGCGCGTCGAGCTCCCGGATGCAGGTCGGGCTGGTGACGTTCACCTCGGTCAGGTAATCGCCGATGACGTCGAGCCCCACGAACAACATGCCGCGGCGCTTCATTTCCGGGCCCACCTGGGCGGCGATCCAGCGGTCGCGATCGCTCAGGGGGCGGCCCTCGCCGCGCCCGCCGGCCGCCAGGTTGCCGCGGAACTCGTCGCCTTGCGGGATGCGGGCCAGGCAGTAGTCCACCGCCACGCCGTCCACCAGCAGGATGCGCTTGTCCCCGGCGGTGATCTCCGGGATGTAGCGCTGGGCCATGGCCAGGTGGCGTCCACCTTCCGTAAGCGTCTCCAGGATCACGTTCGTGTTGGGGTCGCCCGCCCGGGCCCGGAAGATGGAGCGCCCGCCCATGCCGTCCAGCGTCTTGAGCACCGCATCGCCATGCTCGGCAATGAACGCCTTGATCGCGGCGGCATCGCGGCTGACCAGGGTGGGCGGACAGCACTGGGGGAATTCCAGCGCGGTCAGCTTCTCATTCATGTCCCGCAGGCCCTGCGGGTCGTTCACCACCCGCGCGCCGGCGCGCTGTGCCAGCCCCAGGATCTGCGTGTCGTGCAGGTACGATGCGTCGACCGGCGGGTCCTTGCGCATGAGCACCACGTGGCCACGCCCCAGCTCGATGTGTGACGGCTGTCGCAGTTCAAACCAGGCGCGGGGGTCGTCCCGCACGGTCAGTGCCGCCGTGTGCGCATGCGCCACGCCGTCGCGCAGGAACAGGCCCCCGGGGATCACGTAATGGAGGCGGTGGCCGCGCCGCTGGGCCTCCAGCAGCATGGCAAAGGTGGAGTCCTTGGCGATCTTGATCGACCCGATCGGGTCCATCACTACGACGATATCCAGCGGCATGGGCGGCGCGTGCGTGGGGGATGACGGCGATGGTAGCAGGCGGGCTGGCGGCGACTGTGTCCGTTTCCGGCATTCAGTCAAACCTCAGGGAAAGCGTGCTTGACACTGCGCGTCCGGCAGGGAATAAAGGAGCCTTGGTGAGGTGCCGGCGCATAACGGTGCCCACGTCTGGGGAAAGAGAATGCAAGACGAGGAGCGCAGCGGCAGCCTCGATGGGCTGAGGGTCATGGTCATCGATGACTCCAAGACCATCCGGCGTACCGCCGAGACTTTGCTCAAGCGTGAAGGCTGCGAAGTGGTGACCGCCACGGACGGGTTCGAGGCCTTGGCCAAGATCGCCGACCAGCAGCCGCAGATCATCTTCGTGGACATCATGATGCCGCGACTGGACGGTTATCAGACCTGCGCGTTGATCAAGAACAACCAGCTGTTCAAGTCGACGCCGGTCATCATGCTGTCGTCCAAGGACGGTCTGTTCGACAAGGCCCGCGGCCGTATCGTCGGCTCCGAGCAGTACCTGACCAAGCCATTCACGCGCGAGGAACTCCTCGGCGCGATCCGCACGCACGTCAACGCCTGACCGGGGGGTAAGGCAACCAATGGCACGTATTCTTCTCATCGAGGACTCGCCGACCGACACGGCCGTCCTCACCCAGCTGCTGGAGCGAAACGGGCACGACGTGCTCACGTCCGGCAGCGCCGAAGACGGCATCGAAGTGTGCCGTCGCGAAAAGCCGGACCTGGTCCTCATGGACGTGGTCCTGCCGGGCATGAACGGCTTCCAGGCAACGCGTGCGTTGTCGCGGGACGCCGACACCCGCGCCATTCCCGTGCTGATCGTCAGCACCAAGGGCATGGAAACGGACAAGGCTTGGGGCCTGCGGCAGGGAGCCAAGGACTACATCGTCAAACCGCCGCGCGAGGACGAACTGGTGGCCCGGATCAACGCCCTGTTGGGGGGGTGAGATGGGCCGGGCACCTTTTGACATCCTGGCGGACTACGAACAGCGGAGCCTGGTCCACGTAGTTGGCCTTCCCGAGCAGTTGGACGCGCCGGGCCTGTGGCGCGGCGTCGGCTTCCGGATCGGATCGCGGCGCCTGGCGTCGGGTTTCGACGAAGTGCGCGAAATCCTGCCGCTGCCACCGGTCACGCCCGTGCCGGGCGCCCAGCCCTGGATGCTGGGCGTGGCCAACGTGCGCGGCAGCCTGCTGCCCATCGTCGACCTCAAGCAGTTCCTGGAAGGCGAACGCACCGTGCTGCACGAGAGCCAGCGCATCCTGCTGGTTCGCCAGACGGGCGGTGACGTGGCCGTGCTCATCGATGAACTGTTCGGCCAGCGCAGCTTCAACGAGGAGCAGTTGCTTCCGGAAGACGACGCCGTCGCGGGGCAACTGGTCGAGGGGCGCTACGCCCATTTCGTCGACCGCAGCTATCGCTTGGACCACCACGCATGGGGCGTCTTCAGCCTGGACCGGCTGGCCCGCACGCCCGAATTCAGACAAGCCGCGGCTTGACCGCACCGCGACACTTCGAGGTTGAACCATGAGCACTAACATGAACACCGTCGCCGGCAAGGCCCGCAGCCTGGGCGTCAACACCTGGTTGACCGTGCTGGGCATCTCGCTGCTGATCTTCGGTGCGAACACCGGCTACGCGACGTGGAAGGCGGCCCGCCTGGGTGGCGCCAGCTCGGCTGCGTCGAACCTGCAGGTGCTGTCGCAGCAGCTCGCCAACCAGGGCCGCGAAGCGGTGTCGGGCGACGCCGCTGCGTTCGCCGAGTTCAAGGGCACGAAGGCCAAGGTCGACGAGGACGTCCAGCGCCTCAATGCCAACTTCGGGTCGACCGCGGGCGTTTCGGGGCCGATCAAGGCCGTGACCGACACCTGGGCGCCGCTGAGCAAGAGTGCCGACCAGGTGATCGCATCGGAAAAGGCGCTGCTGGGCCTGGCCGGCAACGCGACCAGTTTCGCGGGCGAAGTGTCGTCGCTGCAGGCCGAACTGGACGAACTGGTCCGCGCGATGTCGGCCAGCGGCTCGCCATCGTCCCAGGTCTACCTCGCCCTGCGCCAGGTGGTGCTGTCCTCGGCGATGGCCGGCAGCATCACCGAAATCCGCGCCGGTGGTACCGGTGCGGCGCGTGCGGGTGGCGCACTTCACCGCAACGCGACCGTGTT
>CBFGOS010000186.1:0-4979 GCA_965650425.1 uncultured Lysobacter sp.
GCCGAGGTGACCACCGCGGGGGCCAAGTGCGACCTGTCGCACAAGATCACCGTCGATGTGCGCGGCGAGATCCAGGAGCTCAAGGCCACCATCAACATGCTGGTGGATCAGCTCAACGGCTTTGCCTCGGAAGTGACGCGCGTGGCGCGTGAAGTGGGCACCGAAGGGCGTCTGGGCGGCCAGGCGGAAGTGCCGGGTGTCGCGGGCACCTGGAAAGATTTGACCGACTCGGTCAACCAGATGGCCTCCAACCTCACGGCACAGGTGCGCAACATCGCCGAGGTCACCACCGCGGTGGCGAAGGGCGATCTGTCGCGCAAGATCGGCGTGGACGTGAAGGGCGAGATCCTCGCGCTGAAGGACACCATCAACACCATGGTGGACCAGCTCAACGGTTTCGCCTCGGAAGTGACCCGTGTGGCGCGCGAGGTCGGCACCGAGGGCAAGCTGGGCGGCCAAGCCGAGGTGCCAGGCGCGGCGGGCACGTGGCGCGACCTCACCGACAACGTGAACTCGATGGCGTCCAACCTCACCACGCAGGTGCGAAACATCGCCGAAGTGGCGACCGCGGTGGCGAAGGGCGACCTGTCGCGCAAGATCGCGGTGGACGCGAAGGGCGAGATCCTGGAGCTGAAGAACACCCTGAACACCATGGTGGACCAGCTCAATGGTTTTGCCGCGGAAGTGACGCGCGTGGCGCGCGAGGTGGGCACCGAGGGCAAGCTGGGCGGACAGGCGCGCGTGCCGGGCGTAGCGGGCACGTGGAAGGATCTGACCGACAACGTCAACTCGATGGCCACCAACCTCACGACCCAGGTGCGCGGCATCGCCAAGGTGGTGACCGCGGTGGCCAACGGCGACCTGCACCAGAAGCTGACCGTGGAGGCCAAGGGCGAAATCGCCGCGCTGGCCGACACCATCAACTCCATGACCGACACGCTGGCCATCTTCGCCGACCAGGTGACGTCGGTGGCGCGCGAGGTGGGCGTGGAAGGCCGCTTGGGTGGCCAGGCCAACGTGCCCGGCACCGCCGGCATCTGGAAGGACCTGACCGCCAACGTGAACCAGCTGGCGGCCAACCTGACCACGCAGGTGCGCGCGATTGCCGAGGTGGCGACCGCGGTGACGCAGGGCGACCTCACCCGCTCCATCACCGTGGACGTGCGCGGCGAGTTGTCCGACCTGAAGGACAACATGAACCTGATGATCGGCACCCTGCGCGCCACCACCGAAAGTGGTCGTGAGCAGGACTGGCTGAAGTCCAACCTCGCGCGCTTCAGCGACATGATGCAGGGCCAGCGCGACATGATCACGCTGGGCCGGATGCTGCTTTCGGAGCTGGCGCCGCTGGTGAATGCCCAACAGGGCGTGATGTACGTGGTGGAAGGCGACGGCGGTTCGCACACGCCTTACCTGCGCCAGCTCGCTGGCTACGCGGATGCCGCCACCTCCCTTGAACAGCGTACGCTGCGTATCGGCGAAGGCTTGATCGGCCAGTGCGCCGCCGAGGGCCGCCTGATCCTCGTCGAGGACGTCCCACCGGGCACCGTACAGATCGAGTCCGGGCTGCTCAGCGCCGTGCCGCGCAGTGTGATCGTCCTGCCGGTCCTGTTCGAAGACCAGGTCAAGGCCGTGCTGGAGCTGGCCTCGCTGGGCGAATTCACCCGCTCGCAGCGCGCATTCCTTGAACAACTGTCCGGCAGTATCGGCATCGTGCTCAACACCATCGAAGCGACGATGCGCACCGAGCACCTGCTGTCCCAGTCGCAGCAGCTGGCCAAGGAACTGCAGTCGCAGCAGACCGAGCTGCAGCAGACCAACGAGGAGATCGCACTCAAGGCCACCCTGCTGGCCGAGCAGAAGGCCGAGGTGGAGCAGAAGAACCTGCAGATCGAACAGGCCCGCCGCGCACTGGAGGAAAAGGCCGCGGAGCTGGCGCTCACCTCGCGTTACAAGTCCGAGTTCCTCGCCAACATGTCGCACGAGCTGCGCACGCCGCTCAACTCGATCCTGATCCTGGGCCAGCAACTCGCGGAAAATCCGGAAAGCAACCTCAGCAGCCGCCAGATCGAGTTCGCCAAGACCATCCATGCCGCGGGCACCGACCTGCTGCACCTGATCAGCGACATCCTCGACCTGTCCAAGATCGAGTCCGGCACCGTCACGGTCGAAAGCGAGGAACTGCGCTTCTCGCATCTGCGCGAGAACCTGGTGCGTGGATTCCGCCACGAGGCCGAGCGCCGACAGCTCGACTTCAGCGTGGAGATCGATCCGGCGCTGGGCAATTCGCTCAGCACCGACCCCAAGCGCCTGCAGCAGATCCTGAAGAACCTGCTCTCCAACGCTTTCAAGTTCACCGAACACGGCAGCGTGCGCCTGCGCGTCTTCCCGGCAAAGCGCGGCTGGCACCCCGAGCACGACGTGCTGTCGCAGGTGCCCACCGTGGTGGCATTCGAGGTCACCGACAGCGGCATCGGCATCTCGCCGGAGAAGCAGAAGATCGTGTTCGAGGCCTTCCAACAGGCCGACGCCGGCACGTCGCGCAAGTACGGCGGCACCGGCCTGGGCTTGGCCATCAGCCGCGAGATCGCCGGCCTGCTCGGGGGCGAACTCACGCTATCCAGCAAGGTGGGCGAAGGCAGTACCTTCACCCTGTACCTGCCGCTCAACTACGTGGGCGCCGACCGCACCCACAGCGTGCGCGCAGCCAGTGCGCAGGCAATGTCACCCCTGCCGGAACTGCCGCCCGCCCCGCCGCGCGAAGCCGTGCCGGACGACCGCGAATTCGTCACGCAGGGAGAGCCGACGCTGCTGATCGTTGAAGACGACACGCGCTACGCGACCGTGCTGCGTGACTTGGCCCGCACCAGCGGATTCCGGGTGCTGGTGGCCCACACCGGCGCCGAGGCATTGCAGCTGGTGCACGACTACCGCCCCACCGCAATCTCGCTCGACATCTTCCTGCCCGATATGCTCGGATGGACGGTGCTGGCCAAGCTGAAGCAGGACTCCAGCACGCGCCACATCCCGGTGCAGATCGTCACCGTGGAGGAGGAGCGCCACCAGGGCATCGAGCGTGGCGCGTTCTCGTACCTGGCCAAGCCGGCCACACCGGAGACCATCAGCGCCGCGCTGGAGCGTATCCGCCAGTTCACCCTGCCGCGCGTCAAGAAACTGCTGGTGGTGGAGGACGACGCCGGCGAGCGCATGAGCATCGAAGAGCTGGTCCGCCACGACGACATCTCCGTGGACACCGTCGGCACCGGTACGGAAGCCCTGGACCGCCTCGTCCACGACAACTACGACTGCGCCGTCCTCGACCTGCGCCTGCCCGACATGGACGGCTTCGAACTGATCGACCGTATCCAGGCCAGGCCGGAACTGCACGACCTGCCCATCGTCGTGTTCACCGGCAAGGACCTGACCGCCGAAGAGGACCGCCGCCTGCGCAAGGCGGCCCGCAGCGTGGTCATCAAGGGCGTGGAATCTCCGGAGCGCCTGCTGGACGAAACCGCGTTGTTCCTGCATCGCGTCATCGCCGACCTGCCGCCTGGCAAGCAGAAGATGGTGCAGCGCCTGCACGAGTCCGACGAGGCTCTGACCGACAAGCGCGTGCTGGTGGTCGACGACGACGTTCGCAACATCTTCGCCCTGTCCAGCGTGCTGGAGCGCCACGGCATGCACGTGGTCAGCGCCGGAAACGGCCAGGAGGCCATCGAGAAGGTGACCAGCGACGGCGACATCGACCTGGTGCTGATGGACATCATGATGCCGGGCATGGACGGCTACGACACCATGCGCGAAATCCGCCGCAATCCGGACCTTCGCGCCCTACCGATCGTGGCGCTTACAGCCAAGGCCATGTCGGGTGACCGCGAGAAATGCCTGGAAGCCGGCGCATCCGACTACCTCGCCAAACCGGTGGTCACCGACCAGCTGCTGGGAGTACTGCGCCAATGGCTGCATCGCTGAGCCAGTCAGGCACGGACAACACCGACGCCCCACAGGCGCCGGTGAAGATCCTGCTGGTCGACGACCAGCCGGGACGGTTGCTCACGTACCGCACCATCCTGGAGCCCTTGAACGAGACCCTGGTGTCGGTCAGTTCCGGCATGGAGGCGTTGAAGCGACTGATGGACGATGACTTCGCGGTCATCCTGCTCGACGTCAACATGCCGGAGATGGACGGCTTCGAGACCGCCAGCCTGATCCACCAGCACCCGCGTTTCGAGAAGACGCCGATCATCTTCGTCACCGCGGTCAACGTCACCGACATGGACCGCCTGCGCGGATACAAGCTGGGCGCCGTCGACTACGTCATGGTGCCGGTGATCCCGGAGATCCTGCGCAGCAAGGTCGAGGTGCTGGCCGAATTGCACCGCAAGCGGCGCGAGTTGCAGGCGCTCAACGAGAGCCTGGCCGCGGACAACCAGGCCCTGCAACGTGAGAAGGCCGCGCAGTTGGAGGCGCTCAACCAATCGCTGCGCGAAGCCAACGAGGCACTGGGGCTGCGCAATGCGGAACTTCAGGTCGAAGTGGCGGAGCGCCAGCGCATGGAGCAGCAGTTGCGCGATGCGGACCAGCGCAAGGACGAGTTCCTGGCGACCCTGGCGCACGAACTGCGCAACCCGTTGGCCCCACTGCAGAATGCGCTGTCGATCAGGCGCGTGGAGCTGGAGGGCCGCGCCGACCCCCTGCAGGACACCATGGAACGGCAGATGCACCACCTGGTGCGCCTGATCGACGACCTGCTGGACGTGGCGCGTGTCACCCGAGGCAAGCTGGTGCTGCGTCCGCGCGACGCGTCCCTGGGCGACGTGCTGGCCACCGCCATCGAGATTGCCACGCCCGCCATCGAGGCCGGTCGCCATCGCTTTACGTCCACACTGCCCACGGACGCGCTGCCGCTGCACGCCGACCCCGAGCGGCTGGCGCAGGTATTCGCCAACGTGCTCAACAATGCGGCCAAGTACTCCGAC
>CBFGOS010000187.1:0-4978 GCA_965650425.1 uncultured Lysobacter sp.
GCCCCGATCGCGAGTGCAAGCGCCGTGGCACCGCCGGCCCATGCGCCGGGGTGGCGGCGCAGCGCGCTGCGTGCGCGCGTACCGCCGTCGCGCAGCCGTGCCATTACCGGCCAGCCGCGACGCCGTTCGATGCGGTCCAATGCTTCCGACATCTCGGCCACATTGGCGAAACGATCCTGTGGCGCCTTGGCCAGGGCACGGTTCATGAACCCCTGCCAGTGGCGCAATGCCGGGGGCAGTTTCGGGATCGGATCCTGGGCATGCATGACCGCCATCGAAAGCGCATCGGCCGCGCGGTAAGGCAACAACCCGGTGAGCATTTCCCAGGTCAGCACGCCCAGGCTGTAGAGATCCGCGCGCCCATCGACGTCTTCGCCCCGGGCCTGTTCGGGTGCCATGTAGGCGGTGCTGCCCACGGCCAGGCCTGCCGAGGTGACGCGCGCGCCGAAGCCACGTCGCAACGCAATGCCGAAGTCGGCCAACAGCGGCTGGTCCGCTTCATCGAAGAGCACGTTCTCGGCCTTGACGTCCCGGTGGACGACGCCTCGCGAATGCGCGTAGTCGAGCGCCGATAGCAATGCCCGCAAGGTCGCGATGACGCGTGCCTCGTCGCCGGCATAGTTCCTGCGCCCCAGGTGCCCGCGTGAAAGATGCGGCATCGTGTAGTAGGGCAGGCCGGTCGAGGTGCGGCCGACGTCGTGGATGCGCACCACGTGTGGGTGCTCCAGCCGGGCGATGGTGCGAACTTCGTTCTCGAAACGACGCCGACTGACCTCATCGGCGAGGGCGTGCGGAGCCATGACCTTGATCGCGACCTCGCGGCCCAACGCGATCTGCTCGCCCAGGTAGACGGACGACATGCCACCGCGGTTGATCAGGCGAATCACCTTGAAGCCGCGAATCTCCGGCAACGGCGCGTCTGCGTCGGTCTGATTGAGCGAAGTGGTGGTCATCACGGCCCCCTGTGGCGGCCCGAGCATACCCCAGTCAGGAGACAGCCGCGCGCGTTGGCGCACAGTTCATGCCGGCCCGCGCGCAACTTCGTCGGGCCGATGTTCAGGTTTGCGCCGCACGTAGAGTTGCTTGCGTATCCGCGCCACCACTTCGCCCCGGGCATCCACGACATCGGTGGAGAACCAATGCAGGTATTTCCCGCCATCGGCCGTGGCGCGGCGAATCTCGTCCAGTATCGCTGGGGTCAGGTCGAAATCCGCGCGCACCACCCCGCGCCCGGGCCTGATGAATTCGATCGCGCCCTCCTTGTCCCAGACGTAGTAGGCGCTGCCCAGCGCATTCAGCGCGAGCAGCATCCAGAACGGGTCGGTCATGGCGAACAGGCTGCCGCCGAAGTGGGTACCCACGTAGTTGCGGTTCCACGGGCGCATCCGCAGTTCCACCCGGGCGTGGCGGAAGTCATCCGACAGCTCTGTAACGTGGATGCCGGCGAACAGGAATGGTGGCCACCAGTTCAAGCCGTGGCGGAGCAGTCGAGCATTCATGGGGGGAAACGCGTATGGCAGGTCGCCCAGCCTGCCATACGCATGCGTATAGTCAAGTCTACCCGGGGGCGCAGTGGCCCGCGCCGAGCGGGGTCAGAACAACAGCGACGCCATCTTGCGGCGGTAGTGGCCGACCAGGTCTTCGTCCTCGATCACGCGGAATGCATCGATCAAGGCCTTGCGCGGCAGGCCATCCTCGAAGTTGCGGTCACGGCGCAACATCTCGAGAAAGGCTTCGAGTGCCTGCTCGGAGTCGCCGGCGACCAGGTGCTGCACGCCCAGCAGGTGCCAGGCACGCAGGTCATCCGGGTTGGCGGCCAGCGCCGCGCTGAGGGCGGGCAGGGGCGGCGCGTCCTTCAGCACCGCCGCGAAGCCAAGCCGGGCCCGGGCGCGAATGGCGCGATCGTCGGTGGAGAGGTTCGCGGGCAGCGCGTCGAGCAGTTGTTCGGCCTCCGCGGCAGCACCGGTCTTGAGCAGTGCCAGCGCGAGATCCAGCTTGAGCTCGTCGCGCTCCGGGGCCTCGGCCACCTCCTGGCGCAGCCGCAACACTTCGGCGTGCGGGTCTTCCGGAGCCGCAGTTTCGGCCACGTCTGGCTGTTCCTCCACTTCGGCCGGCTCAACGCCGTGGTGCTTGAGGAACTCGCGCAACTGGCCTTCCGGCAGCGCACCGGGGAAGCCGTCCACCACCTGGCCGCCCTTGACCAGGAACACCGTGGGGATGGAGCGCACCTGGAATGCGGCCGCCAGTTGCTGCTCCTTGTCCACGTCCACCTTGGCCAGCACGAACGCGCCGTTGTAGTCGGCGGCCAGCTTTTCCAGGATCGGCCCCAACTGCTTGCAGGGACCGCACCACTCTGCCCAGAAGTCGATCAGCACCGGCGTCTGCAGCGACTTGCCCAGCACTTCCGTCTCGAAGGTCTCGGCGGTGGCGTCGAATACATGGGGGGAAGCGGTATCGGCGGTCATTGCGTGGCTCTCGGCAGGTTCTGCGGCACAGATGGGGGCGGGCGGGGCGCCACGCAACCGCGAGGCATCTGTGCGGGTGCAGGCACGCTAGCATGCGCGGATGAATCGTCTGTCGTTTGCCCAGAGCGCCGTCCCGTCCGCGTTCGTTGCCGCCCTGCTTTGCCTGGCCAGTTTGATCGGCTTCGCATTGCCCCTGCCCGGTTACGTGCATGGCTTGATGCCGGTCGGACTGTTGGGGGCGCATGGCGTACCGAGGGCGCCGGCCTTCAACCTGCTGGCCTTCATCCTGCCGGGCGCGCTGCTTGCGTGGAGTGCCTCCGGGCTGCGAGCCGCGCTGGTGGGGGCGTCCGGGGCGGCCAGCGCAGGTGCGGCGGGAGGGTGGTGGCCACGGATTGGCGCCAGCCTGTGGCTGCTATCGGCGGTCGCCTTCGCGGCACAGGGCCTTTGGCCGCTGGACCCGCGCGACCTGGACGGTGCCACCAGCCAACGCCATGCCAGCATGTGGACGCTGTGGTGGATCGCCTTCGTTCCGGGCGCGCTGTTGCTGGGGGCCGGAGTGTGGCGTTCGCGGCGCGCCGCGGCCACATGGGCGTTGGGCACGGGCGCGTTGGTGCTGCTGTTTGCGGCGCTGCCGCCGTGGCTGTTGCCCGGGCCCATTGCGCAGCGTGTCGCGTTGGCGGCGTGGTTCCTGGCTTACGCGATGGTGGCGCGGTCGCTGCGTTGAGCGAGCCGCGCCACGGGAAGCGTTGTGCTCAGGGCTGGCGGTAGACCTTGCCGTCCTTCATCACGAAGTCCACCTTCATCACGGTGCCGATGTCCTGCACCGGATTGCCCGGAACGGCGACGATGTCGGCCCGCTTGCCGGCCTCGATCACGCCCTGGTCGTCCGCGCCCAGCACTTCCGCCGCACGGATCGTGGCCGCCTGCAGTGCCACGGCCGCGGGGATGCCGGCCTCGACCATGTACAGGAACTCGCGCGCGTTGTCGCCGTGCGGGCCCACGCCCATGTCCGTGCCGAAGGCGATCTTCACGCCGGACTTGTAGGCCTTCTCCGCGGTCTGCTGGATCAGCGCGCCGATGCGCGCGGCTTTGGGGCGGACCACCTCGGGGAAGTAGCCGTCCTGCTTGGCCTTCTCCGCGACGAAACGGCCAGCCGAGATGGTGGGGATGTACCACGTGCCCTTCTGCTTCATCAGCGACATGACCTCGTCGGTCATGTAGGTCCCGTGCTCGATGGTGGTGACCCCGCCGAGTACTGCGCGCTTGATGCCCTCGGTCCCATGGGCATGCGCGGCCACGCGGTAGCCGTAGTCCTTGGCCGTCTCGACGATGGCCTTGACCTCGTCCACGGTGAATTGCGGCGCGTCGCCGGATTTGGCGTAGGACAGCACGCCGCCGGTGGCCGTGATCTTGATGACGTCGCTGCCTTCCTTGTAGCGCTGGCGCACGGCCTGACGCGCGTCGTCGATGGAGTTGATGACGCCCTCGGTCGGGCCCGGAGGGCCAATCAGGTGCGCCAGCACGCTGTTGACGCCGTTGGTGGGATCGGCATGGCCGCCGGTGGTGGCGATGGACTTGCCGGCCGCCCAGATGCGCGGGCCTTCCACCAGGCCCTGGTTGATCGCGTCGCGCAGGTGCGGTGCGACCTCGCCCCCCAGGTCACGCACGCTGGTGAAGCCGGCCATCAGCGTCTTCTTCGCGTAGTCCACCGAGCGGAAGGCGAAGTCCACGTCGTCCAGGCGGAAGCCTTCCGTATAGCTCTGCGGGCTGGACTGGCTGGCCATGTGCACGTGCAGGTCGGTCCAGCCGGGCGTGCAGGTGTGGCCGGACAGGTCGATGGCGCGCGCATCGGGCACGTTGGAGCCGCCTGGCAACACCTCCGCCACCTTGCCATCGCGCACAACCACGGTGCGCGCACCCAGCAATTTGCCGCTTCGGGCATCGAACAGATCGCCACAATGGAGGGCGGTGGTCGCGGCCGCGGCGGGGGCGGCGGCCATCATCAACACTAGCGCGGGCAAGTACGGACGCATTGCAGCGGTTTCCCCTGGAAGTAGGTGGCCACTCTATCCCGCGCAGACGGCGTCGCCTCTAGGCCATTGGTGGGGGCGTCCCAACTTTGCGGCCAGATGGCGGCTCATGGTGCGCTGCGGTACCCTGTCCGGTCCCCATACCGTCCAGCACGCCGCCGTGTCCACCGAAGCCGCCCAGACCGATTCCACCGCCACCGACCCGCGTGCCTACGACCCGCAGGCCGTCGAGGGCGCCGCCCAGCGCTACTGGAACGGGGTCAAGGCCTTCGAGGTGGACGAGGCCTCGGACAAGCCCAAGTACTACTGCCTGTCGATGCTGCCGTACCCGTCGGGCGCGCTGCACATGGGCCACGTGCGCAACTACACCATCGGCGACGTCATCAGCCGCTACAAGCGCATGACGGGCCACAACGTGCTGCAACCGATGGGCTGGGACGCCTTCGGCCTGCCGGCGGAAAACGCCGCGATCAAGAACAACAC
>CBFGOS010000188.1:0-4962 GCA_965650425.1 uncultured Lysobacter sp.
TTCCGTCCTTCAGCACGAGCAGGCCTTCGGATAACTTTTCGACGCGAACGCAGGTGTCAGCGTTTGCCTATGAGCAGCGAAGACACCCGCCGAGCACTCGGCCAATATTTCACCCCCGTCTGGGCCGCAGGAGCGCTTGTTGAGCGCTACTTCCCCGACCTGGGCATCTGGGACCGCGTGCTGGAGCCCTCCTGTGGGCCTGGCGCATTTCTCCAGGCGGTTCCCGAGCACGTTCCCGCAATGGGCGTGGAGATCGATCCCGCCTTGGCCCAGCGGGCACGTGCATTGACAGGCCGCACGGTGATCGAGGGCGACTTCACCACGGTCGACATTCCCTTTGCACCTACGGTCGTGCTGGGCAATCCTCCGTTCAAGCTCGCCACCGTGGAGGCGTTCCTGCAGCGCGCCTGGTCGTTGCTGCCCAACGATGGGCGCTGCGGACTGCTGTTGCCGGTCTACTGCTTCCAGACCCCATCAGCCGTGGAGCGCATGGGCGAGCGCTGGCACATCAGTCAGGAGCTGGTGCCGCGCACCCTCTTTCCTCGCCTGACCCACCCCCTGTGCTTCGCCATGTTCACCAAAGGCAAGCGCGGCCTGGTCGGCTTCTCGCTGTATGGCGAGACCCAGGCGATCAGCCGCCTCAAGGCGCGCTACCGCGCGATTCTGGCTGCCGGCGAGGGCTCGGTATGGGCTGCTGCGGTCCAGGCCGCCATGGAGGCGCTTGGTGGCAGGGCCACCCTCGCACAGGTGTACGCCGAGATCGAAGGGCAGCGGCCGACCCGCAACCAGCACTGGAAAGCCAAGGTGCGACAGGTCATGCAGCAACGCTGCGTCCGATTGGGGCCCGCTGAGTACGGCCTCCCCGCCATGGCGATCGCGGCATGAAGACGACGTGCCGCTGCAGGTCTAAAGCCACGCGGAATGCGGCCGATACCGACCGTGCGGGCTCCGTCCAGCCCCCGAGCACGCCGGTGTCCGAGTCTGCCATCCCTCCGCTTCTTGCCACCTGTGCCCGGCCCTTGCGCCGCCGGTACCCAGCGCTGATTGCGATGGACCTCGCGCACCAGTGCACCGGTGACAAGTGTTTTTGCGATGTCCCGGTCCCTTCATGTCAGCGACGTGGCTGCAACATGACTGCCGAGTACGCGCGGGTGTGGCTCTCCGCCATTGAAGGCGGCCGATTCATGCTCGCATCGCTACGCAACGGCATCTACTACTGCGGTGAGCACGCGCAAGATGCCAATGCGGAAAGCGGTGTCCCACTGCTCAGCGAACCGCGCGTCCTGGCCGCGTACCACCAGAAGGTGATCATCGACGCCGGTGGCATCGAACAGGAATCGGCAGCCCCACCTGGCAAGGGGTGATGGGGCGCTCCTCATGGATGAGCGCATTTTCCTCGAAGCCGATTTTGAACCTAGCCCCCGTTCAACGCGGGCAGGTTGCGGCGTCCGCACAGCAACGCATGACCCTAGTATCGCCATGCAGGACCACGACGGGCCGCTAATTTTTCGGCGATCGGATTGCGTGCAACTTGGACGCGCACCCACAGACACAAGGGAGTGAGCCGCCACGATCAGCAAAGACGAACCTGCCCTCTCCGGCCGAGATAACTTTGGCAGCCCGCGACAGGGCGCAGTGTGGAGATGAGGCAGCGGCGATGACATCCACCGCGCACTGCCGGATTGCAGGACCAACCTTCGGTCCCGCGCATGTACCAAAAAAACCGACTCGACATACCAAAAAGGAAGCTCCGCATGAATCGCAACACGCTCTCGGTCGCCATCTTCTCCGCCATCCTCCTCACGGCCTGCGGCGGTGGTGGCGGCAACGTCCGCAACGATCCGCCGCCGCCGACCACGCCGGTGACGCCGCCGCCGCCGCCGAAGTGCGAAGACCCGAACGCGACCAACAACGGCGGTGCCCTGCCCTGCACCTACCGCTACAACGGCGAGAAGGACAACCTGCTGGTGGGCACCAGCGCCGACGTGGCGCACGCGGCCGGGTTCACTGGCGTTGGCGTCAAGATCGGTATGCTCGACAGCGAGAAGCCGACGACGTCGTATCCGACCGTTGACCCGCGCATCGCCTTCTACAAGGACTACACCTCCGGTGCGCCGTCGACGGTGAAGCCCGACCACGGCTGGCAGATGGCCGCCGTCATCGTCGGCCAGCCGTCGACCGGCTTCGCCGGTGGCGTTGCGCCGGGCGCAAGCCTGTATTGGGGGCGCGTCTGTGACGGCGCGAACTCATGCACGTACTCCCGCATGGGCCAGGCGTTCACCGACATGACGGCGCAGGGCGTCCGACTGTTCAACCTGTCGATTGGCAGCTACCTGGAGGATCCGGCGCAGCGGGCTCAGCAGGCGGCCAACTTCGCGTTCCACGCCCAGTCCGTCCTCAACGCTGACGGGCTGATCGTGGCCGCGACGGGCAATGAATCCAGGACTTCGCCGAACAATCCGGCCGGCACCCCCACCTATGTCCCCGAGTGGCGAAATAACATGCTGGCCGTCACCGGCGTATCGCTCGACAGCAAGGGCAACCCGACCGGTTTGGAAACCTACGCCAACCACTGCGGCGATGCCGCGCAGTGGTGTGTCGCCTCGCCGGCGCTGTTCCAGATTCCGGACGCAACCGGCACGGGCATTGTCCGTACTGCCGGCACGTCCAACGCTACCGCCGCAGTGACCGGTGTGGCCGCGCTGGTGTGGCAGGCGTTCCCGTGGATGAGCGCCAGTAACGTGCAGCAGACCGTTCTCACCACGGCCACCGACCTGGGCGAAGTGGGCGTGGATAGCCTGTACGGCTGGGGCTTGGTCAATGCGGGCAAGGCCGTGAAGGGACCGGGCCAGTTCGTCGGCCTGTTCAACGCCAACGTCACCGGCACGTCCGAGTTCGCCAACAACATCACCGGTACCGGCGGCCTCGCCAAGAAGGGTGCGGGCACGCTGATCCTGGGCGGCACCAACACCTACACCGGCGGCACCACCGTTGAAGCAGGCACGCTGGGTCTCAAGGGCAACGTCGCCGGCAACGTCGATGTGCGCGCCAACGGCACCCTGTCCGCGATGGGTGGGCGCATTGCCGGCAACTACAGCACCGTTGATGGTGCGACCACCTCGATCCAGGTGGGCAAGCCGCTGGAGATCGGCGGCAACGCCGCTCTGGCCGGCACCCTGAACCTGCGTGCTGAAGCCACTGGCTACGCCGTGCAGTCGGTCGAAACCTTCCTGCGCGCCGCCACGGTCAACGGCACCTTCGGCAAGGTCACCTACGGCAATGAGTTCTTCTGGGACGTGGCGCTGTCCTACACCGGAACCACCGTCACCGGCGCAATGACCCGCCGCCAGGCCGCACAGGCGGCGATGGTGGCGAGCAGCTCGTCGGTGTCCCTGCAGGACGGTGCGCGTCAGGCGGACGTGCTGGTGGGCGCACTGGATCGTCGGTTCGCCGCCGGCCAGATCGATGGCCTGGAGGCCTTGTTCAGCGCCACCGCCAGCCTGATCAACGCCAGCGATGCTGACGTGGCCGCGTCCCTGCCGACCCTGACCGGTCAGGTGCATGGCGTGCAGCGTTCTGTGGCCGTGCAGGCCGCGATCAACGACAGCCGCCTGGCCGCCGACCGCCTGCCGCTGCTGGCCAAGACGACCCAGAAGACCGCGTGGGTGCAGGCCGATGGCGTGGATGGCTCGCTGGAGCGCGACGGCTTTGATGGCGCCGAGTACCGCCAGAACCTGATCACGGTTGGTGTGGATCTGCCGCTGGGCAACGCCGTCGTGGGCGCTGCGCTGACCAAGGGCCGGACCGATGCCGACGTGGACGGCAACCGCGGCACGCTGGACAGCGATCGCATCGGCGTCACTGCCTTCGGCTACCTGCCGCTCGGCCAGCAGTCCTACGTGGCCGGCGTCATCGGCGCGGATCGCACCGACGTGGACACCCGCCGTGGCGTGCAGTTCGGTGGCAACGGCGAAGTCATCCGCGACCAGCGCGACGAACACGCCCTGCATGCCCGTATCGAAGGTGGCCTGAACCTGGGCAATGGCCTGAATCCGTTCGCCGCGGTTGGCATCGTCCACCAGGTGCAGGATGCGTTCTCCGAGGCCTCTGCGTCCGGCCTAGGCCTGTCCGCCGGCAAGGATTCGCTGGATGTGATCTTCGCCGATGCCGGTGTCCGCTTCGATAAGTCGCTGGGTGCGTGGGAGATTGGCGGCCTGCTGGCCTACCGCAACGTCTTTGCCGGCAACGATACGGACTTCAACGCATGGTTCACGGCGCTGCCGGAGGCTGCGTTCACCATCAACGGCCAGCCGGTCGCTCGCAGCTCGGTGCGCGCCCTGCTCGGTGCCGGCGTGAAGGTGGGAGCCTCGGTCAAGCTGTATGGCAACGTGGGCTTCGAGCGCAACGACGGCCAGGGCGACAACGCCACCGCCAACCTCGGCGTGCGCTGGTCCTTCTGATCCACCCCTGATGTGTAGTCGGATTGGCCCCGCTTCGGCGGGGCCTTTTTTGTGTCCTTCGGCAACCGGCGCTGACATTGCGGCGGCTAAGCCACCGCACACACTCGGTGCCCCTCTATCCTGCGTCCCATGAAAGCATTCCTGCTCCTCGCATTTTCGCTCCTGGCCATGGGTGTTCAGGCCGGCGGCGCTGCCCTCCTTACCCCCCAGCAGGCCTTCTCGCTGGACCTGGAACGATCCGAAAGTGGATTGACGCTCGTGGCCGACGTCACGCCGGGGTATGCGCTTTACCGTGATCGCATCGAGATCACGGGCTTCGCTGGCGTAACCGTGTCCCGTGTGGAGCTGCCAGCCGGACATGTGCACGATGACCCAGCCCTCGGCCCCATGCGGCTCCTCGATGGTCAGGTTCGCATTCCCATTCGCGCTGCGCGCACCGATCCCTCGATGCCAGCGCGGATCAGCGTGCGTTACCTCGGGTGCAAGCTGGACGAATACTGCT
>CBFGOS010000189.1:0-4918 GCA_965650425.1 uncultured Lysobacter sp.
TGTTGGCGGGACTGGTGCCTCATGTCGCACTGGGCGTGCTGCACGCGAACGGTGCCGATACCTCGTCATTCCTGGCGGCCGCGCTGGAATATCGCCTGCTGTTGCTGCTCGGCCTGGTCGCCCTGCTGGCGCTGCGCGCGCCTGTGGAGATCTCCATGCCTGCGCTCGCAGCGACCCAGTGGCTGTTCGTCCTGGCCGTGTCCCGGCGCAGCGAGCAGGCCTCGCTTGTCGATGCGTTATACATGGCGCGCATGGCGGCAGAGCTGGTGCTGATCCAAGGCACGGTCTTCACCCTGTACATGCGAGTACGCGACCAGGTACGACGTGCGACGCATTATCGCCGCGCGAGCCAAGTGGAGCCGTTCTCCGGTTTGCGCAACCTGACCGCGCTGCGCGAGCGGGCCGTCAGCGAGGGTTTGGGACCGCTTGGGTTCCTGGTGCTGGACCGCAGTGATCGCCTGACGGCCAGCCTGGGCCCCCGCGCCGATTCCCGCCTGTTGTTGCGACTGTCGCGGCACCTGCGCGGTTTCGCGGACTGCTACTACATGGGCACGTCGCGGCTTGCCCTGCTACTTCCCGAGGGCGATGCATGCACCGCGGATGGCGCCAACAACCGAGTTGACGTGCGCGGCGGGGGCGCATGGCAACGCGTGCTGGCACGGATCAGCGACTTCGAATATCGCGAAGGCGGAAGGTTGGTGCGGGTGCTGCCGTACCTCGGGGTCAGCCATGTCGCCGGCGAGCGCGGCGACATCGAGACGCGTCTGACGCGAGCCGCCAACGCTGCGTTTGAAGCGCGCGAGCGCGGTGAGTTGCGAACGGTGTTTGCGCCGGCAGAAAGCCAGCGCTCCGGCCAGATGCTGCCGGAGGCGACGAACAGCCAACGTTCGTTGGCAATGGCGGCCACCGTGCTGTCGCGCATCCGTGCGGGCGAACTGGAGCTGCATTTCCAGCGCGTCGAGCCACTCAACGCAAGCCTGCGCGCGGATGAGGTGGCCGGTGAGGTGCTCGTCCGCCTGCGTGACATCGACGGTCGACTGATGTTTCCGGGCGAGTTCCTGGGTGAACTGCAGGCGGACCATCGGATGGCGGAGCTCGACCTTGCGGTGGTGCGGCGCCTGGATGGCTGGCTGCGCGCACACGAGGGACGCTTGCCGGCGTTCCACCACGTGGCGGTCAACATCAGCGGCCAGTCCCTGTCATCGCATGCGTTCGCCGAGGAACTGCTGGCACTGGTCGATGGCTTCCCGCTTCCGCCAGGCAAGCTGTGCTTCGAGGTCACCGAAACCGCGGGCATCACGCACCACGACGAGGCCATGGTGCTGCTGCACGCGCTCCGCGCGCGCGGCTGCAGCGTCGCGCTGGACGACTTCGGCGTGGGCCATCAATCGTTCGAGCGGCTCAAGCAGGTGCCGGCGAACGTGATCAAGATCGACGGCAGCTTCGTCCAGGGCATGGCCAACTCAAGCCGTGACTATGCCCTGGTGCGTGCGCTGGTGCTGGCAGCGCAGGCTTTCGAGGCCGAGACCGTTGCCGAGTTCGTGGAGGATCGGCAGACGGCGCACGACCTGCGTCGCCTTGGCGTGGCGTGGGGTCAGGGTTGGTACTGGTCCAAACCACGCCCCATCGACGAACTGCTGCAGGCACCCATCGAGTCAGGCCAGGCCTAGGTTCGGCGGCTGGTCCACGTGCGCGCCGACGACGCGCGCGCCACGCCGCACTGTCGGCCAGGCCGTCACCTGATGAGCAGGAGGGTCGCCAGTCCGAGGAAGGTGAAGAACCCCATCACGTCGGTGACCGTGGTGAGGAAAATGCTGCTCGCCAGCGCCGGGTCATAGCCCGCGCGCTTGAGCGTTACGGGCACCATCACGCCGGCCAGCGCCGCGAACAGCAGATTGGCGGTCAGCGCGGTGAAGATCACCAGCGACAGGCCGATGTCCTGGAACCATGCCAGCACGATCAAGGCCAGCACCATTCCCAACACGAGGCCGTTGAGCAACGCCACCCGTGCCTCCTTCCACAGCAGCGTGCGGATGTTGGAGGCGCCCACCTGGCCCAGCGCCAGGCCGCGCACCATCAGCGCCAGTACCTGCGTGCCGGCGTTGCCGCCCATGCCGGCGACGATGGGCATCAACACGGCCAGCGCCACCAGTTGATCGATGGTGCCCTTGAAGCTGTCGACCACCTTCGCGGCGAGGAACGCCGTGCCCAGGTTGATGCTGAGCCACATCAGGCGGCGACGCCATGCGCGGGGCACTGGCGAGAACAGGTCCTCGTCCTCGTCCAGGCCGGCGGCGCCAAGCGCCTGGTGCTCGGCCTGCTCGCGGATGATGTCGACCACGTCGTCGATGGTGATGCGGCCGAGCAGGATGTTGTTGTCATCCACCACCGGGGCGCTGATCCAGTCGTGGTCGGAGAACTGACGCGCCACCTCGGTCGCCGTCTCGCCCACGTCGATCGCGGGCTGTTCGTCGTCGATCAGTTTGTTGATCGGCGTGCCGGGCTCGTGCGTCAACAGTGCGGTCACCGCGAGGCGGCCCAAGTACTGGTGGCGACGGCTGACCACGTACAGGTGGTCGGTGTGTTCGGGCAGTTCGCCGCGCAGGCGCAGGTAGCGCAGCACCACGTCCACGGTGGTGTCGGTGCGCACCGTCACCACGTCGGGGTTCATCAGGCGGCCGGCGGTGTCCTCCGGGTACGACAGCACCTGCTCCAGCCGATCGCGGTTTTCCCGGTCCATCGACTTGAGCACTTCGTCGATGACCGTGTCCGGCAGGTCCTCGACCAGGTCGGCCAGGTCGTCGATGTCGAGGTCTTCGACCGCCGCGACCAGCTCGTCCGGGTCCATGTCGGCAATGAGGTCTTCGCGAACGTCCTCGCCCACGTGCAGCAGCACCTCGCCGTCGTCCTCGGGATCGACCAGGCCCCACACGACCGTGCGCTTGCCGGGCGGCAGCGACTCCAGGAGGTTGCCGATCTCGGCGGGCGACAGGGTGTTGACCAATCGCTTGACCGGACCCAGGCGGCCGCTGTCGAGTGCGTCGGACAGCAGGCGCAACTGGCGTGCGGTCTTGTCGTGGCGGATGGCTTCGGCCATGCGGCGCTCCGTGGGCGGTCTCGGGGAAGCGGCCAAGGCCGGTTCCGGCGGGGAGCCGCAACCATCGCCTCGTATGGGCGACGACGGATGCGACCGGGCGTCATGCGTTCATCGGGACATTATCGCCCGTGATCGCGATGCTGCACACCCCACGATGGCGTCCGCGTGAGGCGGCTCAGTCGCGGCAGGCCCGCTCGACCCACGCTTCGATATCGCTGCGGTCACGCGCACGCATGAGCGACGGCGTGCGCTTCCTCAGCGTGGCCAGGTCACAGCCGCGGATGCGCCGCCGCACTTCCAGCAGCGTTCCGGGGTGGAGGCTGAATTCCTTCAGCCCCAACGCCAGCAGCAGCGGGGTGAAGGCCGGGTCGCCGGCCATCTCGCCGCACACCGCCACGGACTTGCCGTGCGCGTCGGCAAGGCGGATGACGTCCCGCACCAGGCGGATCACCGCAGGATGCAGCGGCGTATACAGGTCGACCAGCGCCTCGTTGTTGCGGTCGGCCGCCAACAGGTACTGCACCAGGTCGTTGGTGCCGATGGAAAGGAAGTCCAGCTTGCCGATGTAGCCCGGCAACGCGAGCGCGGCGGCGGGCACCTCGATCATGGCGCCCAGTGGCACGTAATCGGCGATCTCGAACCCCTGCGAGCGCAGGTCGCGCCCGATCAGCTTGATGCGCGTGCGCACCGCCGCGATCTCCTCGCGCGAGGTCACCATGGGCACGAGGATGCGCACCGGACCGTAGCCCGATGCACGCAGCACGGCGCGCAGCTGGGTGTCGAGCAGTCCGGGGCGCGACATCGACAGGCGCACGCCGCGCAGGCCGAGCGCCGGGTTGGGTTCATCGCGCAAGGCAAGGCCGGTGCGGTCGGCCTTGTCCGCGCCAAGGTCCAGGGTGCGGATGGTCACCGGCCGCCCGCTCATGCCCAGCACGACGTCGCGGTAAGCGCGGAACTGCTCTTCCTCGTCCGGCAATTCGTGGCGCTGCAGGAACAGGAACTCGGTGCGGTATAAACCGATGCCGCTCGCGCCCAGCGCATGGGCTTCGGCCACGTCCTCGCGCGATTCGGCGTTGGCCAGCAACTGGATGTCGTGGTCGTCGCGGGTGCGCGTGGGCTCGCGGCGAAGGCGATGCAGCTCCTTGCGCTCGCGGATGTACTCGCGCTCGCGGGTGCGGTGGTCGCGCAGGTCGTCCGGGCCGGGCTCCCGCACGACCAGGCCGTTGCCGCCGTCGACCACCAGCGCGTCGCCGTCGTTGATCTTCTGCAACGCCTGCGGCGCGCCCACCACCAGGGGCAGGTGCAGGCTGCGGGCGAGGATGGCACTGTGCGAAAGCATGCTGCCGCCAGCCGTGACGATGGCCACCACGCCCTGCGCCTGGAGTTGCGCCAGTTCGGCCGGCGCGACGCTGTCGGTCACCAGGATCTCGCCGGCCATGCCGGCGGCGTCGGCCACGTGGCGATGCAAGGCGGCATGGATGCGGCCGATGACCTGGTCGATGTCGTCGACGCGGCTGCGGAAGTAGTCATCGTCCATCGCCTCGAACACGCCGACGATGCGGTCGCGTTGCAGGCGCAGGGCGTAGTCGGCGGTGTAGCGGCCGGTGCGGATCAGTGCATCGAGGCCCTGCAGGAGCTCCGGGTCGTCCAGCAACAGCGTATGCACGTCGAGGAATTCGCCGACTTCGTGCGCCAATGCGCCGTGCAGGCGTTCGCGCAGCGCGTGCATCTCGCCACGCACGGTTTCGATCGCTTCGTGCAGACGGACCAGTTCGCCTTCGACCTCGTCAGCGGCGATCTGCTCCTCGGCCACTTCCAGCG
>CBFGOS010000190.1:0-4911 GCA_965650425.1 uncultured Lysobacter sp.
TAAACGTACGCCTGATTTCGAGTCAGGTACATTCAACCACTCTGCCACCTCTCCGGGTGCAGTGAGCCGGGAATGATACGGGTCAATGGCGCCTTCGGCAAGCCCGGGCGCGACGGCGCTAAACTGTGGCCCTTCCCCCTCAACGAACGGCGGCGTCATGTCCGAAATCCTGGTCCCGGTGTCCTTTGGCGAACTGCTCGACAAGATCGCGATCCTGCAGATCAAGAGCGAGCGCATGTCGGATGAGGCCAAGCTGGCCAACGTCCGCAACGAACTGACGGCGCTGGAAAAGACCTGGATGGCGCACCCGGCCGCGGGCCACGACATCGCCAAGTTGCGCGCCGACCTCAAGGCAGTGAACGAGCGCCTGTGGGTGATCGAGGACGACATCCGCATCAAGGAGAAGGCGCAGGCCTTCGACGAGGAGTTCGTGCGTCTGGCGCGCAGTGTGTACTTCGAGAACGACGAGCGTGCGCGGATCAAGAAGGACATCAATCTGGCGCTGGGGTCGAGCTACGTCGAGGAGAAGTCGTACGAGGACTACAGGTCGGGGGCTGCGGCGCCCTGATTTTTGATCGTGGCCGGCTCCCTTATCCGGCGCGATCCGTCTCGTATCGGTCGAAGGCGGCGATGGCGTCTTCGACGGTGATCAGGTCCATCACGCCCTCGTGCTCGATCTTGGTGCCCCACTTGAGCTCGGCCGCCGGCTTGCCGCGGAACTTGCGGGCGGCATCGTCGTAACGGTCCACGCAGTAGCGGCGCGTGGTGTACGGGCCGCTGCGCTCGGGGTTGCTGGCCGCGTGCAGGCCCAGCACCTTGGTGCCCATCGCGTTGGCAATGTGCATCGGACCCGAATCGGGCGTCATCAGCAGGTCGGCGCGCTGCAGTAGCGCGGGCAACTGCTTGAGGGTGTCCTTGCCCACCAGGTCCAGCGCCGTGCCCTGCATGGCGGCGAGGATGGCGTCAGAGGTCTGGCGTTCCAGTTCGCTGCGGCCACCGCACAGCACCACCCGCCAGCCGCGGGTGATGGCGTGGTCGGCCACGGCGGCGTAGCGCTCGGCGTGCCAGTTGCGCAGCACGTGGCTGGAGCAGGGCGAGATCATCAGCGTGCGGCGGCCGTCCTCGGGCCACTGGGCCTTCGCCCACTCGAACGCTTCGGCCGGCACCGGCAGGTTCCAGCGCACCTCGGACTGGTGCAGGCCCAGCGGCTCGCAGAAGCTGCCGAGTGCATCCAGCACGTGGATGCCGGGACGGTCCGGGATGCGCTCGTTGATGAAAAGGCCGTGCAGATCCTTGGAACGGGACTTGTCGTAGCCGATGCGCCGGCGAGCCGGAATGAAGGCCGACAGCAGGTTGGCGCGGGCAGCGACCTGCATCTGCAGCAGCACGTCGAAGCGGCGACCGGCGAATTGCCTGCGCATTGCCCGCATGCCCGCCAGCCCGGTCTTCTTGTCGTACTCGATGAACTCCACGCCTTCCAGTCCGGCCAGCAGGCGATGCTCGCCCTTGCCGATTACCCAGGTGATGGGCAAGTCGGGCCAGGCCGCGCGCAGCGTGCGCACCAAGGGCACCACGTGGGTGACGTCGCCCAGGGCCGATAGCCGCAGGATGCAAATCGAGGCAGGTGCAGAGACGGCGTGAATTGTTAGACTCCGGACGATATGACGGGCTACGACGCTGCCGAGGGATTGGTTCCGTTCCGCGAACACGGCGGATACGGCGCGATTCTGTTCGACACGACACGGGTGCGGCAAGCCGCGCCGGAGTGGTTTTCGCCTCAGTACTGGGGCGCGCGCGCGCGGCCGGTGGAAAGCGGGGGGCGTGGCGGGGCGTGGTTCATTGATGCGCCATTCGGGCCGGTACTGCTGCGCCGGTACCTGCGTGGTGGCGTGGCGGCACAGTTCAGTCGCGACCGCTATTGGTGGAGGGGTGCCGTAGCGACCCGCAGCTTTGCCGAATTCCGCCTCACCCGTGCGATGGCGGCCAGGGGCGTTCCCGTGCCACGGCCGGTGGCCGCCTATTACCGCCGCGAGGGCATGTTCTACACCGCTGCGATTTTGCTGGATCGTCTGGAAGACGTGCGTTCGCTGGCGGATCGGGCTGCGGTCGCTGGCGATGGGGCGCCATGGGAAGAGGCGGGGCGCTTGATCGCCCGCAGCCACCGCGCGGGCCTCGACCACGCGGATCTCAACGCCCACAACCTGCTGTTCGACCCAGGCGGAAACGGCTGGCTGATCGACCTCGACCGGGGGCAGGTGCGCATCCCGGCCACCGGTTGGCGACGCGGCAATCTCAAACGCCTGCATCGTTCATTGATGAAGTTGCGCGGTGCCCGTTCCGAAGATGAAGTCGAGCGGGACTTCCAGCGATTGCGCAATGCCTACGAAATGGCCTGGAGCCGGGGGACCTGATGGGCTGGGCGCTGCGTCTGCACGGCGTGGGCAATGCCTCCGCGGTCGAACTGGGCTCGGCCATGGCCACCATCGAGCGTGATGGCGCGCCCTGGCTGACCATCGACTGCGGCGCCGAAGGGCTGACCGCGTTCCTGGCCCGCTACGGCCACGCACCGCGTGCGCTCTTCATCACCCACACGCATCTGGATCACGTGGGCGGATTCGAGCGGCTGTTCGTGGAGAGCTACTTCAACCCGGAAGTACGCGGGAAAGTGCGCGTGTACGTTCCCGCGCCGGTGGTGCCGCTGTTGCACCAGCGCGTGGGCGACTACCCCAATGCGCTGGCCGAAGGCGGCGCCAACTTCTGGGATGCGTTCCAGGTGGTGCCGGTGGGCGCGGCGTTCTGGCATGACGGCGTGCGGCTGGAGGTGTTTCAGGCACGTCACCATTGGCCCGACACCGCGTTTGGCCTGCGGCTCAAGGGCAGTGCGGTGTGGACCGGCGACACCCGGCCGATCCCCGAGGTGCTGGCCCGCGTGGCCGACGACAATGAACTGATCGCGCACGACTGCGCGCTGCATGGCAATCCGTCGCACAGTGGCATCGGGGACCTGGAGCGCGAGTACCCGCCTGGATTGCTGGCGCGCTGTGTGCTTTACCACTACGCCAGCCGCGAGGAGGGTGAAGTGCTGGCCGCCCGCGGATACCGCGTGGCCCATCCGGACGAATGTCTGCCCTTGGCTGAACCGACTGCAATGCGGGCCGAGCCGGTTTGATACCCCACGCGAGGTTAGCGGCGGTTGCTGGGCCGGATGTTGGGCCTGAAAAGGCGGTGGCCCCGCCGGCTGGCCTCGGCACCCGCGTCAGTCGATACCGTTGCTGCCTTCCGGCCCTGGCGGGGTTTTCGACCTAGCGTCGCGAGGGGCCGACGGGGCCACCATAGGCGACTGCGGGGCTTCGCTTCGGCAGGGGGCGCAGGGGCGCGGCCTGATGGGCGGAACTCGCATTCAAGAATCTGGCGGAGAGAGGGGGATTCGAACCCCCGAAGCGCGGTTTAGACGCTTACACACTTTCCAGGCGTGCTCCTTCAACCACTCGGACACCTCTCCGGGACCCGGAGCCACGGCGCACGGCTGCGGCCTCGGGGTCGCAAAGTCTAGCCTTCGCGGGGCTTTGGGACAAGTCGGCGTGGCGGCTGCGTGTCCCACTGCCTTTTTGGGCCATGCATCGGCGTTGCGGCGCCCGGCTTCGCGCGGCGAACTTCTTGAATGGCCCCGCGGACGAGGTCCACGTCATCGGTCGCGGCGGATGCGATGCGCCGTGGCACAATGGCGACGAGTCCGATCACCCGGTTCTGCGCGGGCCATCCGTCGCGTGGCCGCTCAATCGCCGCACTGCAAAGGATCCGATGTCCTACCTCGTCCTCGCCCGCAAATGGCGCCCCAAGCGCTTCGCCGAACTGGTCGGGCAGGAGCACGTGGTGCGTGCGCTGACCAACGCGCTGGAGACCGGCCGGGTCCACCATGCGTTCCTGTTCACCGGTACCCGCGGGGTGGGCAAGACCACCATCGCGCGCATCTTCGCCAAATCGCTGAACTGCGAGCAGGGCACGTCGTCCGACCCGTGCGGCGTATGCGCCACCTGCCTGGACATCGACGCCGGCCGCTTCTTCGACCTGATCGAGATCGACGCCGCGTCCAACACCGGCGTGGACGACGTGCGCGAGGTCATTGAGAACGCGCAGTACATGCCCAGCCGTGGTCGGGTGAAGGTCTACCTGATCGACGAAGTGCACATGCTGTCGAAGGCGGCGTTCAACGCGCTGCTGAAGACGCTGGAAGAGCCGCCGGGGCACGTGAAGTTCCTGCTGGCCACCACCGACCCGCAGAAGCTGCCGGTGACGGTGCTGTCGCGCTGCCTGCAGTTCAACCTCAAGCGGTTGGACGAGGCGCAGATCACCGGGCAGATGAACCGGATCCTCGAAGCCGAAGGCATCGGCGTGGAGCCCGGTGCGATCCGGCTGCTGGCCAAGGCCGCCGATGGCAGCCTGCGTGACGGCCTGTCGCTGCTGGACCAGGCCATTGCCTACACGGGCGCCAACAGTGGCGGTGGCCAGCTGGCCGAAAGCGGCGTGGCGACCATGCTGGGATCGGTCGACCGGACGCGCGTGGGTGCGCTGCTGTCGGCGCTGGCCGATGGCAACGGCGAGGCACTGCTGGCCGAAGTGGCCGCGCTGGCGGACTTCTCGCCGGACTGGGGCACGGTGTTGGATGCGTTGAGCGACGCGCTGCACCGCGTCCAGGTGCGTCAGCTGGTACCCACGGCGCCGGTCGAGGCCGACGGCGTGGACATTGACGCGCTGGCCGCGCGCATCCGCGCCGAAGTGGTCCAGCTCTGGTACCAGATGGCGCTCAATGGTCGCCGCGACCTGCCGATGGCGCCGAGCCCGCGCGCGGGCTTCGAGATGACGTTGCTGCGGATGCTGGCGTTCCGGCCGGCGGAGGGGGGCGGTGGCGGC
>CBFGOS010000191.1:0-4895 GCA_965650425.1 uncultured Lysobacter sp.
GAGCCCATTCGGACTTCGATCGGCTTCTTGGTGATCGGCTTGTCGGGGAACACGCGGATCCACATCTTGCCGCCGCGCTTCACGTAGCGGCTGATGGAACGACGTGCTGCCTCGATCTGGCGCGCGGTCAGCTGACCGTGCGCCGTTGCCTTCAGGCCGAATTCGCCGAAGCTGACGGCGTTGCCGCTCCAGCTCAGGCCTTCGTTGCGGCCCTTGTGTACCTTGCGGTACTTGGTTCGCTTGGGTTGCAACATGTTGGATTACCTCGCTTCGCGGGCCGGACGGGCCGGACGGTCGTTGCGATCACGACGGTCGCCACGGTCGCCGCGCTCAGCGCGCGGAGCGGCGTCGTCCTGCTTTTCCTGGCCAACCTGGGAGAAATCGAAGATTTCGCCGCGGTAGACCCACACCTTGATGCCGATGATGCCGTAGGTCGTCTTGGCTTCAGCGAAGCCATAGTCGATGTCGGCACGCAGCGTGTGCAGCGGCACGCGGCCTTCGCGGTACCACTCCGAACGGGCGATTTCCGCACCGTTGAGGCGGCCAGCGACGTTGACCTTGATGCCCAGGGCGCCGAGGCGCATCGCATTGCCGACCGCGCGCTTCATCGCGCGACGGAACATGATGCGGCGCTCCAGCTGCTGCGCGATCGACTCGGCGACCAGCTGCGCGTCGAGTTCCGGCTTGCGGACCTCGGTGACGTTGATGTGCGCCGGAACGCCCATCACGTCGGAGACTTCCTTACGCAGCTTCTCGATGTCCTCACCACGCTTGCCGATCACCACGCCCGGACGGGCGGTGTGGATCGTGACGCGGGCGTTGTTGGCCGGACGCTCGATGAAGATCTTCGAGATGCCGGCCTGCGCCAGCTTCTTGCGCAGCATTTCGCGGACCTTCAGGTCAGCGGCCAGGAACTCGGCGTACTGCTTCTTGTTGGCAAACCACTTGGAATTCCAGTCCTTGGCGATGCCCAGGCGGATGCCAGTCGGATGAACTTTATGACCCATTGTCTGACTCCGCCTTACTTGCCCGCGCCCACGACCACAGTGATGTGGCTGGTGCGCTTGAGGATGCGGGTGCCGCGGCCCTTCGCTCGCGCCATGAAGCGCTTCAGCGTCGGACCCTCGTCCACCATGATGGTCTTGACCTTGAGCTCGTCGATGTCAGCGCCCTGGTTGTTCTCGGCGTTGGCGATGGCGGACTCCACGACCTTGCGGATCATGTGGGCAGCCTTCTTGTCCGAGAACTTCAGCAGGTTGACGGCGCGTTCAGCCGACAGGCCACGGACCTGGTCAGCGACCAGACGGGCCTTCTGCGGGGAGATGCGCGCGGTGCGCAGGATGGCTTTCGCTTCCATGGTCATCTCCTTACTTCGACTTCTTGTCGCCGCCATGACCCTTGAACGTCCGGGTCAGGGCGAACTCGCCGAGCTTGTGGCCAACCATGTTCTCGTTGACAAGCACGGGGATGTGGTTCTTGCCGTTATGCACGGCAATCGTGAATCCGATCATCTCGGGGAGGATCGTCGAGCGACGCGACCAGGTCTTGATCGGCTTCTTGTTGTTGCCCGCGGTCTCCACCTTCTTGGCGAGGTGGTGATCGATGAACGGGCCCTTCTTGAGTGAACGTGCCATGGCCGATTAGCTCCTACGATCGCGCACGATGAACTGCTGGGTGCGCTTGTTCTTACGGGTCTTGTAACCCTTGGTCGGCACGCCCCAGGGGGTGACCGGGTGCGGGTTACCCTGACCGGCCTTGGCCTCACCACCGCCGTGCGGGTGGTCAACCGGGTTCATGGCCGCACCGCGGACGGTCGGCTTGACGCCGCGCCAACGCTTCGCACCGGCCTTGCCCAGCTTCTCGAGGCTGTGCTCGTCGTTGCCGACTTCACCGATGGTGGCGCAGCACTCGACCGGCACCTTGCGCATTTCGCCGGAGCGAAGACGCAGGGTGGCGTAGCCGTGCTCACGCGCGACGAGGTAGACACCAGCGCCGGCGGCGCGGGCCAGCTGGGCGCCCTTGCCCGGCTTCATCTCGACGCAATGCACCGTGGTGCCGACCGGGATGTTGCTGAGCGGCAGGGTGTTGCCGGTACGGATGGGCGCATCACGGCCCGCGATCACCTGGTCGCCGGCCTTCAGGCCCTTCGGCGAGATGATGTAACGACGCTCGCCGTCCACGTAGCACAGCAGAGCGATGTGCGCGGTGCGGTTGGGGTCGTACTCGACGCGCTCGACGCGGGCGGGGATGCCGACCTTGTCGCGCTTGAAGTCGATGATGCGGTAGTGCTGCTTGCTACCACCACCGATATGACGGGTGGTGATGCGGCCGTAGTTGTTGCGGCCACCGGTCTTGTTCTGCTTCTCAAGGAGCGGCGCGTGCGGCGCACCCTTGTGCAGGTCCGGCGTCACCACGCGGACCGCGCTGCGGCGGCCGGGCGAAGTGGGCTTGAAAGTCATCAATGCCATGGGTATCTATCCTCAGGCCTTGGCCATCACGTCGATCGACTGGCCTTCGGCCAGCGTCACGTACGCCTTGCGCCAGTCGTTGCGGCGACCTTCGCGGAACTTGAAGGACTTGGTCTTGCCCTTGACGTTCACGACGTTGACCGCTTCAACCTTGACGTCGAACAGCTTTTCCACGGCGACCTTGATGTCGGCCTTGGTAGCGTCCGTCGCGACTTCGAAGACGTATTGGTTGGAAACTTCCTGCAGACGGGCGGTCTTTTCGGACACGCGCGGCGCACGGATGACGTTATAGAGCTTGGCGTCGTTCATGCCAGCCACTCCTCGATCTTCTTCACCGCGTCGGCGGTGACCACGACCGTATCCGCACCCACGAGGGAAACCGGATCCAGGCCCTGGACGTCACGCACTTGGACGTACGGCAGGTTGCGCGCCGAGAGGTACAGGTTCTCGGTGGCGTCTTCGGTGACGATCAGCGGACGCTGGCCGACTTCCAGACCCTTGAGCTTGGCAACCAGGCCCGAGGTCTTCGGAGCGTCAAGCTCGAAGTTCTCGACGACCATGATGCGGCCCTGGCGGTTGAGCTCGGACAGGATCGCGGCGATCGCGGCGCGATACATCTTGCGGTTGACCTTCTGCGCGAAGCTGCGCGGCTTGGCCGCGAAGGTCACGCCGCCGCCGACGAAGATCGGAGCCGTCAGCGCGCCATGACGCGCACCGCCGCCCTTCTGCTTCTTCGACTTCTTGGTCGTGCCATTGACTTCCGCACGGGTCTTCTGCGCCTTGGTGCCGGCGCGACCGGCGTTGCGGTAGGCAACGACCACCTGGTGAACCAGGTCTTCGCTGAATTCGCGGCCGAAGATCTCGTCGGAGACCGAGACGGTCTTGCTGCTGTTATTGATGGCGAGTTCCATCGTCATCGTCTCCCTTATGCCTTGCTCGTCGGACGGACGATCACGTCGCCACCCGGAGCGCCCGGCACCGCGCCCTTGACGGCGATCAGGCCGCGCTCGGCGTCGACCTTGACCACTTCCAGGCCCTGGGTGCTCTGCTGGACGGCGCCCATGTGACCGGCCATCTTCTTGCCCGGGAACACGCGACCCGGGGTCTGGCGCTGACCGATAGAACCCGGCGCGCGGTGCGACAGCGAGTTACCGTGGGTAGCGTCGCCCATGGTGAAGTTCCAGCGCTTGATGGTGCCCTGGAAGCCCTTACCCTTGGTCACGCCCTGGACGTCGACGGTCTGGCCAACTTCGAAGATGTCGGCCTTGATCTCGCCGCCCACTTCGAAGCCGCCGATCAGGTCGTCGGCCACGCGGAACTCCCACAGGCCACGACCGGCTTCGACCTTCGCCTTGGCGAGATGACCGGCTGCCGGCTTGTTGACGAGCGCAGCGCGCTTGGCGCCCACGGTCACCTGCACGGCGCTGTAGCCGTCGGTGTCCTGGGTCTTGATCTGGGTGATGCGGTTCGGGGTGGCCTCAATCAGGGTCACAGGAACCGACTTGCCATCCTCGGTGAAGAGGCGGCTCATGCCGGCCTTGCGACCGACGATGCCCAACGAATACTTCTTCGCGGTCATGGTGGTGGCCTCAGGTCAGCTTGATCTGGACGTCAACGCCCGCCGCGAGTTCGAGCTTCATCAGCGCGTCCACGGTCTTGTCGTTGGGGTCGACGATGTCGAGCACGCGCTTGTGCGTGCGGGTCTCGTACTGGTCGCGCGCATCCTTGTCGGCGTGCGGCGAAACGAGAATGGTGTAACGCTCGATCTTGGTCGGCAGCGGGATCGGGCCCTTGACCTGGGCACCGGTACGCTTGGCCGTCTCAACGATCTCGCTGGCCGAGCGATCGATCAGACGATGATCGTACGCCTTCAGCCGAATTCGGATCTTTTGGTCCGCCATGACGGTATTCCTTCGTTAAAGAGCGACGGGCCGGCCTCCGGGTGTGCCGAACCCCATGAAAACGCAAACACCCCGGGGCTACACCCTCGCCCCGGAGCCTCCATGCTTGGAAAAACAAAGGCAGATCGGTTTCCCGACCCGCCCAGACTGAGCAGAACGCACGAAAGGCTCCGTTTAGCGTTCCTTGGAAGCCCGAGGGCCCGGAACGTACGGAGCACGCCGTGCGACATATCCCTGTCTGGCGAATACGAGGTGCGTCCTGCCCCTCATTTCGCTGGTTGCGGCGCTTTGCAGAAGCAAAGTACCGCAGTGGTCCTGCATTCTAACCGGATATCCACAGCAAGTGCAAGCGCGCCCGCCGGGGAGCTCCAGGGAACTGAAGACCTGTTCTGCCCAGGCAGCCCGCGGTTTGCGGGCTTGCCTGAAGCAGAGCCGGGCACACCTGCGTGCGCCCGGCCCGTTTCTTACTTCAGGATCTTGGCGACGACGCCGGCGCCGACGGTGCGGCCGCCTTCGCGGATCGCGA
>CBFGOS010000192.1:0-4891 GCA_965650425.1 uncultured Lysobacter sp.
CAGCCCCTGCAGCTGCGCTTCGGCCAGCTGGCGCTGATCGACTTCGCTTTCTCGCTGGTCTGCGGCGACCCGCTGGCCACCGCGCTGCCGCTGGCGCGCCAGCCCGACTATGACTACCAATCGCCGCGCCTGCTGGCCGCGCGCGCCGACGTGCATGCCGTCGACGCGCAGGGCCGCACCCCGTTGCACTGCGCGGCCATGTACGCCTTCACCGCGCGCGAACGCAGCCGCGTGGTCGCACTGCTCGACACGCTGCTGTTGGCGGGGGCCGAGGCCGGCGTCAACGTTCCGGCCGCCGGGGCCACCCCGTTGCTGCTGTTGCTGGGTGCCCGCGCCGAGCCCGGCAGCGCAGCCGACGAGGACGTGCTCATCGCGGGCCTGGAGTTGCTGCTGGACCACGGCGCCGGACTGGACGTGCAGGACCCGCGCGGCTTTGGGCCGCTGCACCTGGCGGCGTTGCATGGCCTGCTGGGCGTGGTGCAGTGGCTGCAGCGCGCAGGCGCCGATGCCGGCCTGCGCGACGGGCTCAACCGTACCCCGCGCGAAATCGCGGTGATGCGCGGTTTTGTCGACATTGCTGCGGAGCTGGAACCGCAACCGCACGCCAGCGCTGTGTCGATGGCGCGATTCCTGCGGGACCAGCGTTGAACGCCAGACTGCACGAAGCCACGTCTGCCGTGCCGGGCTTGCGCCCGCGACGCGCCAAAGGATGTAATTGACACCGGGCCGGCAACTCCGGCGGGAGTCGGCCACGCATACCAAGCACATCCAGGCACAGGCAACGCCGGAGCCGGACCGGGGCGCAGGCCTTGTCACGACCCCGGCGGCCCCCGTGGGGCTGAAGGACCTCCGCCGCCTGCGCAGCGATTTCCGCGTCACCCTCATGGTGTTGCTGGCCCTGGTGTTGGCGCTTGGCGTGCTGCCCTTTGCCGTATACCGGTTGGCCATCGGCCAGGTGGCGGCCGGCGTGGTGGACCTGGCGATCGTTGCCGCCGTGTCGTGGATTGCCGCGCGGGTGTGGCGCGGCAGCGATGTCGACCGGGCCAGCCTGCTGGTCATGGGCGCATATACCGCGGGCTGCGTGCTGGTCGCGTACTGGTCGGGCCGAACGGGCCTGCAGTGGCTCTATGCCGTGGTGATGGCCAATTACCTGATCGCCACCCCGCGCGCGGCCCTGGTCGGCTCGCTGGTGGGCATGGCCGCGGTCGTGGGCGTCGCGCTGCATACCGGCGCGCTGCGCTGGGGCGAGGACGCGGTGATCTCACTGGTGTCGCTGGCGGTGGTCAACCTGTTCGCCTTCATCTTTGCGTGGCGCAACGAGTACCACCTGCGTTGCCTCGAAGAGGTGGCCAGCCTCGACCCGCTGACCGGTGCGTACAACCGCCGCATGATGGAGCGCGAGCTGGAGATCGCCCTGGAGGCACGGCGACGCAGTGGCGCGCAATTCGGGTTGGCGGTGCTGGACCTGGACCATTTCAAGTCGATCAACGACCAGCTGGGCCACGAGGCGGGCGATGCGGTGCTGGTCGAGTTCGCCAACCAGGTACGCGGCATGGTGCGTCGCGGCGACCGTTTCTTCCGGTACGGCGGCGAGGAGTTCGTGCTGCTGTTGGCCGGCGTGGACGAAGCCGGGCTGCTCAACGCCTGCGAGAAGGTGCGGGTCGCGGTGGCCGCGCAGCTGCGAGCCGGCGAACTGCCCGTCACCTTGTCGATCGGTGCGGCGTTGCCGGCCGGTGCCGACGACTCCGGCCAGGCGTGGTTTTCTCGCGCCGATGCCGCACTGTACCGGGCCAAGCACCAGGGCCGCGACTGCGTCGTCCTGGCGGAGTGACCCGCGCGCGCCGTTGCACGCGCGTGGCCGTCATGCCGAGGGTTTGCGTTCGGCGGCCATGCCGCCCAGCACGCCTTCGCCGAGGTCTGCGTTGAACAGTTCCTCCAGTTCCTTGCGGGCGTCGGCGGCGGTCTGCATCAGTGCCGCTTCGTCGTCGTGCACCTGGTACTGGGCCATCAGCACGCGTTCGTCGTGCGCGCGGAACTGCCGTGCATGCTGTTGCGCCACCTCCGCCGGCACACCCAGGGCCATCAGCACCTCTTCGCCCAGGCGCAGGCTGGAGTGGAACATCTCGCGCACCGCGTAGGCACCCAGGTCCATCAGTTCCCACGCGTGGCGGCGGTCACGCGCCCGCGCGAACACTTTGGCGTCCGGGTACAGGTGGCGGATGGTGCGCACCGTGTGCAGGCTGGCTTCGGTGTCGTCGATGGCGATCACGAACGCCTTGACGTGTGCCGCCCCGGCCGAGCGCAGCAGCTCCGCGTTGGCCGGGTCGCCGTAGTAGATGATGTTGCCGAAGCGCCGCACGAAATCGACCTGGTCGGCGCTGTGCTCGATGGCGATGAACGGCACGCGCTGCGCGACCAGCAGGCGCGCGATGATCTGCCCGAAGCGGCCAAAGCCGGCGATCAGCACCTGCGGATGGCCGTCGGGAATGGCGTCGAAGCGGCGCTTGGGGCGGGCCGGCGGTTGCGCGGCCAGCAGCCGCGCGACCGCCATCACCAGCAGCGGCGTGAGCGCCATCGACAAGCCCACCACGGCCACCAGCCGGTCACGCATGCCCTCGGCCAGCAGCCCCGCCTTCACCGCTTCCGCGAACACCACGAACGCGAACTCGCCGCCCAGCGCGAGTACCGCGGCCAGTTGCAGCGCTTCGCGCCCGTCCAGCCGGCCCGGTGTGCGCCCGACCAGCCACAGCAGCGCGAATTTCACCGCCATCAGGCCGGCGACCAGCCCGACCACCAGCCCAGGCTCGGCCATGACCCGCGCCAGGTTAATCGACATGCCCACGGCCATGAAGAACAGGCCCAGCAGCAGGCCCTTGAACGGATTGATCTGCGACTCGAGCTCGTGGCGGAATTCGGAATCGGCCAGCAGCACGCCGGCGAGGAAGGCGCCCAGGCCCGCGGACAGCCCGGCCTCCTGCATCAGCCACGCCGCGCCGAGCACGGTGAGCAGCGCCGCACCCGTGAACACCTCCGGCATCTGCGCACGCGCGACTACGCGGAACAGGTGGCGCAAGGCCCAGCGGCCCCCCAGCACGAGCAGGGCGATCGCACCCACCGCCTTGGCCAGCTCGTCCCAGCCCAGGCCGCCCGCTTCCACCGCCGCCGCCCGGCCGAGCAGCGGGATCGCCGCCAACAGCGGAATCGCGGCGATGTCCTGGAACAGCAGGATCGCGAATCCGAGCCGTCCATGGTCGGTGTTGAGCGCCTTGCGCTCGGACAGCAGTTGCAGGCTGACTGCGGTGGACGACAGGGCAAGCCCGACGCCCACCACCAGCGCCGCCTTCCAGCCCAGGCCCAACGCCATCGCCGCCGCGCCCAAGGCGATGCCGGTCAGCGCGACTTGGGCGCCGCCGCTGCCGAACACCGGGCGACGCATCACCTTCAGGCGCGAGGGCGACAGTTCCAGGCCGATGACGAACAGCATCATCACCACGCCGATCTCGGCCGCCGCGAGCACGGGGTCCGCATCGCGGACGAAGCGCAGGCCGTAGGGGCCCAGGGCCACGCCCGCCACCAGGTACCCCAGCACCGCGCCGAGGCCAAAACGGCGGAATGCCGGCACCGCGATCACCGCGGCCAGCAGGAAAACCAGTGCCAGTTCCAATCCGCCGCCGTGCATGGGGACCTCCGTCTGGCGATTATGACGCCGGCGAGGCACTCCGCGTCGGTCCGTGACGTTGCTAGACTCGGTGGAACTCACCGCAGTCACGCAAAAGGAGTCGCGCGATGTACAAGGGAATCAGGGTCTTTGCAGGAGCGTTGGCGATCGCGGCGGTATCCGCGGCGGCCGTGGCTGGAGCCGGTGCGGGCGCGGTCCGCAAGCAGGCGGTCGCCAGCATGGTGATCACCGGCGAGGTCGGCGTCGACGCGCGCGGGAACGTCGTCTCGCACCAGGTCGACCAGGCGGACAAGGTGCCACACGGGGTAGTGGACCTGTTGGCCAAGGCCGTGCCGCAATGGCGGTTCGAGCCAGTCGTGGTCGATGGCGTCGCACGCCCGGCCCGTTCCAAGATGCGCGTGCGCGTGGTGGCACGCAAGCTGGACAACGGCGACTACTCGATCGCGTTCCAGGACGCCGACTTCCCGGGCGCGGACCCGGTGCCGGGGACGTATGCGTCGTCGAAGAAGATGGCGCAGCCCCGCTACCCGTCGGGCGCATTGATCAATGGCGCTTCGGCGGCAGTCTTCGTGGCGGTCAAGGTGGGGCCGGACGGGCGCGCGGAGGATGCCGTCGCCGAGCAGGTCAACCTGCCGTTCGTCGCACCGGAAAAGGTCATGGAGGGCTACCGCAGGGTGTTCGGCGAGGCCGCCGTCCGCGCCGCACGGGCCTCGACCTTCAATCCCCCCACGGCCGGGGAGGACGTGGGCAAGCCGACGTCCGTGCGCGTGCCGTACGTGTTCCAAGTCGTTGGTGGCAAGCCGGTCGACGTGCCGTACGGCCAGTGGGCCTCGTACGTGCCGGGCCCGTTCCAGCCGGCCCCGTGGCGGGTAGGCGATCTCGGCGGCTCGCCGGACCTGATGGCCACCAATGGCGGTGCGCAGCCGCTGCATGGCCCCGCAGGGCTGCGACTGCTGACGGCACTCGGCGCGGGCGGCTGATCCCCCGGTCGTGCCCAGCCACGCCCCCGGCGGCTGATGCCAGACAAAAGAACGCCCCGCATTGCGGGGCGTTCTTGTTTTGCGTCGCTTCCGGCTCAGCGTTTCATCGAGCTGAAGAACTCGTCGTTGCTCTTGGAGCTCTTCATCTTGTCCAGCAGGAACTCCATCGCGCCGATTTCGTCCATGCCGTGCAGCAGCTTGCGCAGGATCCAGATCTTCTGCAGCAGCTCCG
>CBFGOS010000193.1:0-4859 GCA_965650425.1 uncultured Lysobacter sp.
CCGTGGTCCAGCACCACGGTGCCTCCGGTCAGGTACAGCCCCGTGTCGGCGAAAGTCACCACGCCCGCAGCCGGCGCCTTGATCGCGGCGCCGTTCGGCGCGGCGATGTCCATGCCCGAATGCGCCGCGCCCGGCTCGCCGTTGTAGACGCGCTGGTTGCCGAAGCGCCCGCTGACCCGACCGTCCAGCGGCCAGATGAAGGGCTGGGTGAAGTCGCTGCGTGCGTCATTACGCAAGCGCGCCTGGGTCACGCGCGCTTGTTCCTGTTTGATGCGCGCGGCAAGGGCGGGCGGAGGGTTCACGGTGGCCGGCGGCACGCCGTCGATTCGCTCCACAGGCCAGTTGCGTGGCACCACGGCCACGGCTTGGGTCAGCACCGTGCCGTCGGCGCGGGTAATGCGGACGGAGAGCGGCCCGGTGGCGTCGCGGCCGACGCCGAACACGAACCGGCCGTCCGCGGATACCCGCAGTGTCCGGCCGGCGTATTCCACCGTGGCGCCCGCTTCGGCCAGTCCCAACACCAGGGACCCTTGGGGGACCGACGCCGGCAGGAAGGTGGCGCGGGCCGGAGGAGCCGCCGGAAGCTCGGCCGCCTCGGCCGCCGCGCAGCCGGTAGTCGTGGCGGCCAGCAGCAGGCCCAGCGATACGGTGGCGACCGCCCGCGCGCGCCCCATCAGCGCGCGAAGGCCAGCCGCTGCCCGGTGGGCCCGCCGACGAGACGTTCGCCGTCCCACGCCAGCACGCCGTTGACCCAGGTCGAGGCAATGCGCGAGTGGAACGTGCGGCCTTCGAACGGCGACCAGCCGCACTTCGAAAGCACCTGCGCACGCTGCACGGTAAACGGCGTGTCATCCACCAGCACCAGGTCGGCGAAGTAGCCCTCGCGCAGGAAGCCGCGCTCGGCCACGTCGAACAGCTGGGCCGGCGCGTGCGCGAACTTCTGTACCACCTGCGCGGTGGTCAGCTTGCCCTCGTGTACCAGCTCCAGGGCGGCATTCAGCGCGAACTGCACCAGCGGCAGGCCGCTCGGCGCGCCAGTGTAGGGGCGTGCCTTTTCCTCCAGCGTGTGCGGCGCATGGTCGGTAGCCAGCACGTCGATCACGTCGTTGGCCACGGCCGCGATGAGTGCCTCGCGGTCGCTGCTGTCCTTGATCGCCGGGTTGCACTTGATCAGGTGGCCGAGCGTGGCGTAGTCCGTGCGGTCAAAGCGGAGGAAGTGGATGCAGGTCTCAGCCGTGATCTGCTTGCGGCTGCCATCCGCCCGGATCAGTGGGCCGACCTCGAACAGCGCGAGTTCGTCGGCGGTGGAGATGTGCAGCACGTGCAGGCGGGTGCCATGGCGGCGGGCCAGGGAGATCGCCAGTTCGGTCGACTTGAGGCAGGCCTCGCGCGAGCGGATGTCGGGGTGGAATTCCGCCGGGATGTCATCGCCGTACTGCGCCTTGTAGCGGGCCAGTTCGGCGTCGATCATCGGGGTGTCTTCGCAGTGGGTGATGATCGGCGTCGGCGCGCCAGCGAAGATGCCATCCAGCACCGCGGGGTTGTCGACCAGCATGTTGCCGGTCGACGCGCCCATGAACACCTTGATCCCCGGCGCAGTGCGCGGGTCGAGGCCCCGCACTGCGTCCAGGTTGTCGTTGCTGGCGCCCAGGTAGAAGCCGTAGTTGCCCCACGCGCGCCCGTTGGCGCGGCGGTATTTGTCCTCCAGCGCATCGGCATCCAGCGTGGGCGGGTTGGTGTTGGGCATGTCCATGAAGCTGGTCAGCCCGCCCGCGACCGCTGCCGCGGACTCGGTGGCGATATCGGCCTTGTACTCCAGGCCCGGTTCGCGGAAGTGCACCTGGTCGTCGATCATGCCCGGCAGCAGGCGACGCCCATTGGCATCGACCACGGTCTCGTTGCCCCGTGCGGACAACCCGCTGCCGATCTCGGCGATGCGTCCGCCTTCGATGCGCAGGTCGCCGTCGAATTCGCGGCCTTCGTTGACCAGTCGTGCGTTGACGATGAGGGTGTTGGACATCGGTAGGGGCCGTCAGTGGGAGTGGGGAGGATGGTGCGGTTTTGCCGAAGCAGGCGGAACCGGGTCGACGCCGCCGGGGTGGAACGGGTGGCAGCGCAGGATCCGCCGGGCAGCCAACCAGCTGCCCTTGAATGCCCCGAACCGGCCGATCGCCTCCATGGCATACACCGAGCAGGTCGGATGGAAGCGGCATCGCGGACCGAGCAGGGGGCTGATCCAGCGCTTGTAGAAGCGGAGACAGGCGATGAGGAGTCGATCGATCACGGGGTATTCATGCGGCGTGGCGCCATGATGCGCTCCGGCGTTGGTGCGCGTTGGAACTGCGAATGTTTCGCCTGTCGCCAGACCTTGCGGCCGTGGCCTGAATTGCCGTGGCGATGTATGGTGGGGGCAGTGGGGAGTCGCGGTTGCCGCGGTCACCGGGGCAGGGTATAACAGCGCGCCTTCCCGTCACAAGGGAACCAGAAGGACACGTCGCTCGTGGCAGTCAAGAAAACCGCGAAGAAGGCCGCCAAGGCCGTCAAGAAGTCCGCAAAGCCGGCCGCCAAGCAACCGGCGGCCAAGAAGACCGCGACCGCCAAACCGGCTGCGAAGAAGCCGGCGGCAAAGAAGCCAGTCGCCAGCAAGGCCCCTGCCAAGTCGGCAGCGGCGAAGAAGCCTGCCGCGAAGAAGCCGGCCGCCAAGCCGGCGCCGGTGAAGGCGACTGCCAAGAAGGCGCCGGTCAAGAAGGCGCCCGTCAAGAAGGCCGTGGCCACCAAGAAGGCCGTGCCCGCGAAGAAGGCGTCTGTGAAGAAATCTGCTTCGACCAGTACCAAGGTCGTGGCGAAGAAGGTTGTCCCGGCCAGCAAGCCGGTGGCGACCAAGGCCCCGGCCAAAGCGCCGGTGGCTGGCAAGGTGGCGGCATCCAAGCCCGCCGCCGCCCCGAAGAAAACCCCGACTGCCCAACCGGCAGCCGGGAAGTCCGTCGCCAAGCCGACCATGGCCAGCAAGCCGGCTCCTGCGCCAGCCGCACCGTCCAAGGCCCCCGCCCCCGCGGTGGCCAAGCCGGAAACCCCGGCCAAGGCAGTGGCCAGCAAGCCCACGGTCGAGAAGGCTCCCCCCCAGAACACCCCGCCGGCGGCTCCCCGCAAGGCGGGAAAGGTGGCCGTGGCCATTGCGGCGAAGCCGCAGGAGCCCGCCCCGAAAGGCAAGGTGAAAGTCGTGCAGTACAAGGTTGAATCAGGCAGTGGCCGTCCCATCGTTCCGCCGGGCTACAAGCCGGGCGTGGATGAGGAATACATGAGTCCGCTGCAGCTCGAATATTTCCGCCAGCGGCTGCTGCAGTGGCGGGCGGAGCTGGTCGAGGAGTCGAAGCAGACCATCGAGAACCTCAAGGACGAAGTCCGCGACGTGGGCGACGAGGCCGAGCGTGCCACCCGCGAGACCGAGAACTCGCTGGAACTGCGCACCCGTGACCGCTATCGCAAGCTGATCAGCAAGATCGACAGTACCCTCAAGCGCGTCGACTCCGGCGACTACGGCTACTGCGTGGACACGGGTGAGGAAATCGGCCTCGAGCGCCTGGAGGCGCGCCTGACGGCCGAACGCACCATCGACGCCCAGGAGCGTTGGGAGCACCTGCAGAAGCAGATGGGCGACTGACGCCCACTGGAGGCCGCGCCAGTCGTGGCCGACGGTGTGACCAGACAGCGCCCCGTGTCGGGGCGTTGTCGTTTGCGGGCGCAAGGTAGGGGGACTGCATTGCGGCCGCGTTGTTGGGGGCATGAGCCGATGGGTTATCCATTGTCATCGACAGACCCGAGGACCTGCCGGCGCCGCGCAGCCGTGGGGCGGGAGGCGTCGTGCTGGTTGACGTGTTCCGCCCGGAGCCGCCCGGTGACGACGTGGTTGCCCACGCGATCGAAGCGTGCGTGAACGTGATGCCGAAGTCCGAGGCCGATGTGACCACTGCTGGCGGCTTCGATCACTTCGTGCGTGAACATCGACCGATGCTGGTCGCGTTCCTGCGTCGGCGTGTGTCGGACGACGATGCCCAGGACGTGGCGCAGGAAACCATGGTGCGGCTGATGCGCTATGACGGCCAACCCGTCGACGCCCTTCGGCCGCTCATGTACCGGATAGGACTGAACGTCCTGGCCGACCGGGGGCGCCGTGACGCCAGCCGGCTGGCCCATGCCCACGTCAGCCTTGAGGACGACGTACTTGCACTGCCGTCAGTGGAACCCGCGCAGGATGATCGCGTGGCGCACCAGCAGGCGCTGTTGGCGGTGCGAAACGCTGTCCTGCGCCTGCCGCCGCGGTGTCGCGAGGTTTACCTGCTCAACCGCATCGAAGGCATGAGCTACACCGAGATCTCAAGGCATTGCGGCATCTCGGTGAAGGCCGTCGAGAAGCACATTGGCAAGGCCCTTTCACAGCTGCGAGTGCATCTGCGCGGCAATAACGACGGTCACAAGGAGTGGCCATGAACAGCAACGAACAGCGCCTGGACCTCGAAACGGAACGGCAGGCCGCGTGGTGGGTCGCGCGGTTGGATGCGCCGGATTGCGACGCCGATGGGCGATCGGCTTTCGAGGATTGGCTGGCGGAGTCGCCGCGACACATCGAGGCCTGGGTCAGGGCCGATGCCATCCACTCGGCTGCCGCGGGGCTGGCAGAAGATGACCTGCTGCGCGCGGCAGCGCGAAAGGCGCGGCGTGAAGGTCCTCGCGGCAGAGCGCGCGCAACAGATCCGGCCAGTGCCGGTCGCCCTGCAACAGCAGCAGCCAGATCCAGCGCCCGTCCTTCGTCTGGAAGCAGTTGATGATCGGGTTCGGCGCGTGGAACCGGTCGTACGCCC
>CBFGOS010000194.1:0-4844 GCA_965650425.1 uncultured Lysobacter sp.
GGCCAGCAGGGCGATGACGCCCTTGGCCGCCTCGAACACGGCGATGGCGTGCAGTCCCGGATGCGCATGCGGATCCGGGTTGTAGCGGGACTGCGCTTCCACCGCCGCGTTGCGTGCCGCGATCAGGCCGCGCGCGAGGCGCGCTTGCGATCGTTCTCGGTGCGGAATTTCTTGCGCAGGCGGATCTGCTTGGGCGTGACTTCGACCAGCTCGTCGTCGTCAATGAATTCCAGCGCCTGCTCGAGCGACAGCTTGATCGCGGGGATCAGGCCTTCGTCCTTGTCCGTGCCGGAGGCGCGGAAGTTGGTCAGCTGCTTGCCGCGCAGGGCATTGACGGTCAGGTCGTTGTCCTTGCTGTTGATGCCGACGATCTGGCCTTCGTAGATCTCCTCGCCCGGTTCGATGAACAGGCGGCCGCGCTCCTGCATGGCGATCTGCGCATAGGCGGGCGACGGGCCGGTGCCGTTGGAGATCAGCACGCCGTTCTGGCGCTGGCCGATGTCGCCTTCCATCTTCGGACCGAAGTGGTCGAACACGTGGAACAGCAGGCCGGTGCCGGCAGTCAGGGTGCGGAACTCGGTCTGGAAGCCGATGAGGCCACGCGCCGGGATGATGAACTCCAGGCGCACGCGGCCCTTGCCATCGGGTTCCATGTTCTGCAGCAGCGCCTTGCGCTCGCCGAGGCGTCCCATCACGCCGCCCTGGAACTGCTCCTCCATGTCGACGACGAGCTGCTCGAACGGCTCCTGCATGATGCCGTCGATCTCGCGGATGATGACCTCGGGGCGCGACACGGCCAGCTCGTAGCCCTCGCGGCGCATGTTCTCGATCAGGATCGACAGGTGCAGCTCGCCGCGGCCGGAGACCTTGAACTTGTCGGCGTCGCCGGTGTCCTCGACCTTGAGCGCGACGTTGTGCGCGGTCTCGCGGGTCAGGCGGTCACGCAGCTGGCGGCTGGTCAGGAACTTGCCGCCGCTACGGTCCTTGACGCCGGCGAACGGCGAGTCGTTGACCTGGAAGGTCATCGAGATCGTCGGCTCGTCGACGGTCAGCACCGGCAGCTGCTCGACCGCGCTCGGGTCGCAGATCGTATCGGAGATGCCCAGGCCTTCGATGCCGGAGAAGGCGATGATGTCGCCGGCCTGCGCTTCCTGCACTTCGACGCGCTCCAGGCCCATGAAGCCCAGCACCTGCAGCACCTTGCCGTTGCGGGTCTTGCCCTCGCGGTCGATCACGGTGACCTGCTGGTTGGGCTTGACCTTGCCGCGCTGGATGCGGCCCACGCCGATGATGCCGACGTAGTTGTTGTAGTCCAGGCTGGTCACGCGCATCTGGAACGGACCATCCGGATCAACCGGCGGCGCCGGCACGTGCTCGCAGATGGTCTCGAACAGGTGGGTCATGTCGCCTTCGCGCACGTCGGGATTGTCGCCGGCGTAGCCCTGCAGGCCGGAGGCGTAGACGGTGGTGAAGTCCAGCTGCTCGTCGGTGGCGCCGAGGCGGTCGACCTTGTTGACCACGACGATCGGCTTGAAGCCCATCGCGAAGGCCTTCTGGGTCACGAAGCGGGTCTGCGGCATCGGGCCGTCCATCGCGTCGACCAGGATCAGCACCGAGTCGACCATCGACAGCACGCGCTCGACCTCGCCGCCGAAGTCGGCGTGGCCCGGGGTGTCGACGATGTTGATGCGCCATACCTCACCCGTCTTGGGGTTGGTCCAGCGGATCGCGGTGTTCTTCGACAGGATCGTGATGCCACGTTCCTTTTCGATGTCATTGCTGTCCATCACGCGGTCCGGAACGACGGCGCGCTCGTCCAGGGTGCCGGACTGCTTGAGCAGCTGGTCGACGAGGGTGGTCTTGCCATGGTCGACGTGGGCGACGATGGCGATATTGCGCAGGCGTTCGATGGACATCGGTAAAGGGCACCACGGTCGGTGGCGCCTGTTTCTGGAAGGAAGCGGGCCAGTATACCGGAACGGGTGGCCCGCCCGCAGGTGCGTGGCTGAACGGACGCACCCCCTTGTGAGACCGGCCCAGCGTCTCCATGTCCCGCGGGATGGGCCGCGAGGCCCGACCCCAGCCCCGACAGGAGACGGCCATGAGCCTGATTGCCCACTTTGACACCGAGCGCGGCCCGATCCGCATTGAACTGGCCGCCGACAAGGCCCCGCTGACCGTTGCAAACTTCGTCAACCTGGCCCAGCGCGGCTACTACGACGGCCTCGACTTCCACCGCGTGATCGCCGACTTCATGATCCAGGGCGGTTGCCCCGAGGGCAGCGGCCGCGGTGGCCCCGGCTACCGCTTCGAGGACGAGACCCGCAACGGCCTGAGCCACGAGCGTGGCGTGCTGTCGATGGCCAATGCCGGCCCGTCGACCAATGGCAGCCAGTTCTTCATCACCCACGTGGCCTGCCCGTGGCTGGACGGCAAGCACACCGTGTTCGGCAAGGTGATCGAAGGCCAGGCCGTGGTGGACACGGTGAAGCAGGGCGACAAGATCAACTCGATCAAGATCGAGGGCGATGCCGCCGCCGCGCTGGCCGCCAAGGCCGACCGCGTGGCCGAGTGGAACAAGACGCTGGATGCCAACGCCCGCGCGTGAGCGCCGCTACCGCGTCTGCCTGACGAGCGCCCGCCCGGATCCCGGGCGGGCGTTTTCGTGTCGGCAGGCCGCGGTCGGACGAGATGGGCGCGTTGCAGCGGTAACGGCTGCTGGGTGAGACCATCGTCGGCCCGGTCCGGACGGGGCCCGCGTGGTACCATTTCAGGGCTCTGTACCGGGCTTTCCGCCCTCCCCACACGCTTCCCACGAGGTTCCTCGCGATGCCCCAGCTCGCCGCGCGCATTGGACGTGCCAAGCCCAGCGCCATCATGGCCGTTGCCGAAAAGGCCAAGCGCCTGAAGGCCGAAGGCCGCGACATCATCAGCTTCTCCATCGGCGTGCCGAACTTCCTGCCGGGCCCGCACGTGTACGAAGCCGCGCGCCAGGCGGTTGAGAAGGACAGCGGCCAGTACGGCAGCAACCGCGGCCCGGACGCGCTGCTGGACGCCTTCCTCAAGCACATCGAGCAGATCGGCCTGACCGGCTACACCCGCGCCAACTGCGCGACCGGCATCGGGGCCAAGCACGTGATCTACAACCTGGCCGAGGCGCTGCTGGACGAGGGCGACACGATCGCCTTCCCGGCGCCGTACTGGACCAGCTACATGGACATCGCCGAGATCGTCAACGCGAAGGTCCAGCTGCTGCCGTGCCCGGCCAGCCAGAACTACAAGCTGACCCCGCAGCAGCTTGACGAGGCAATGGCGAAGAAGCCCAAGGTGTTCCTGTTCAACAACCCGTCCAACCCGACGGGCATGGTGTACACCAAGGACGAGATCGTCGCGCTGGCCGACGTGCTGGTGAAGTATCCGGATACCTGGATCATCGCCGACGACATCTACAACCGCATGCTGTTCGACGGGCTGGAGTACTACAACTTCGTGCTCGCCCGCCCGGAACTGCGTGACCGCGTGATCTTCCTCGATTCGCTGTCCAAGACCTACGGCATGCCCGGCTGGCGCCTGGGCTTCATGGTCGGGCCGGAAGCGGTGGCCAAGGCGCTGGTCACGCTCAACTCCAACCACATCACCAACGTGCCGGAAGTGGTCAACGCCGCCGGCATCGCCGCGCTGACCGGCCCGCAGGACGTACCGACGCAGAAGTGCGCCGAGTTCCAGGGCAAGCGCGACCAGGTGATGGCCGTGATGAATGCGATCCCGGGCCTGGTGTGCCCGCGTCCGCAGGGTGCGTTCTACGTGTTCCCGGACATCAGCTGCGCGTTTGGCAAGACCCACGGCCCGACCGGCACGAAGATCGAGAACGACGTCGACTTCTGCAACGCGCTGCTGGAAGCCAAGGGCGTGGCCTGCGTGCCGGGCTCGGCGTTCGGTGAGCCGCGTGCGCTGCGCATCAGCTACACCTGCCCGACGCCGCAGCTGGCCCCGGGCCTGCAGCGGTTCCAGGAGTTCTTCGCAGAACTGGTCTGATCCGGAGCGTCGGTGATGCGCATTGTCTGGGTGCTGGTGGTGTTGGCGGCGATTGGCGGATGGATGCACTTCCGCGGCGATCGCGAGCCCGCGTTGCACCCGGACGATCCGCGTGTGGCGACGGGCGACCAACGCATCGTGATGATGGCCGCCGAATGGTGCGGCTATTGCCGCAAGCAGCAGAAGGAATTCGAAATGGCCAACGTGCGCTATCGAATTCTTGACGTCGACACGCCGGAAGGCGACCGCGCCATGCGGGCGCTGGGCGCGCGCGGAGTGCCCACGACCGTCATCGGCCAGCAGGTGGTGTACGGATTCAACACCCCCGAACTGAAAGAGAAACTCGCCCCCTTGGGCTATCGCGTGTTCTGACGCGCTGGCCGGCTCCACCCCAATCCGCCCCACTCCAACCTGTTACGCAAGGAAACCTCCATGAAGACCCCCGTCCGCGTTGCCGTTACCGGTGCTGCCGGCCAGATCGGCTACTCGCTGCTGTTCCGCATCGCTTCCGGCGAGATGCTGGGCAAGGACCAGCCCGTCATCCTGCAGATGCTCGAGCTGCCGATGGAGAAGGCCCAGGCCGCGCTGAAGGGCGTGATGATGGAGCTGGAAGACTGCGCGTTCCCGCTGCTGGCCGGCATGGTCGGCACCGATGACGCCGAAGTGGCGTTCAAGGACGCCGACATCGCCCTGCTGGTCGGCGCGCGTCCGCGCGGCCCGGGCATGGAGCGCAAGGACCTGCTGCTGGAGAACGCCAAGATCTTCACCGCCCAGGGCGCCGCGCTGAACAAGGTCGCCAGCCGCAACGT
>CBFGOS010000195.1:0-4823 GCA_965650425.1 uncultured Lysobacter sp.
TCGGCATCGACCGCATCGCCGCGCTGATGGCCGGCAGCGAGTCGATCCGCGACGTCATCGCCTTCCCCAAGACCACCACCGCACAGTGCCTGATGACGGATGCGCCGTCGCCGATCCCCGACGCGCAGCTGGCCGAAGTGCACGTGAAGGTGCGCCCCAAGGGTTGACCTGCCGCGTCCGGCAACTGATCAGCAACTCTCGAGGAATTGTCCGTAATGACCGAAACCGCATTCGCCCTGCAGTGGGAAACCCTGGCCAATGAAGGCGCCGACGCGACGCTCGTGACCCAGCGCGCCCGCGTGTTCGGCGGCTGGCTGGTGCGCGTGGGCACCGCCGCCACGGCCATGTCGCTGGCGTTCGTTCCGGACGGCGAAGGCCGCTGGGACGGCGAGGACTTCGGCGAGGACGACTACGAGTACGACGAGGACGAAGAAGAGGAAGAAGGGGACGAGGAGGAGGAAGAAGAGGAAGACGAGGAAGCGGAAGAGGATGAAGACGAGGACTGAACGCTCGCTTCGGTCAACGCTGGCCAGCGGCCTCGCCAAGACCTGACCGTTGCGCTGGCCACGCCTCCAACACCCATGCCGACCATCCGCCGCGCCACCGTCGTCGACGCCCCGGTCCTCTCGGACCTGGCGCGTCGCACCTTCATCGAGACCTTCGGCCACCTCTACCCGCCCGAGGACCTCGCCGCATTCCTCGACGATGCGTACGACGTGGACAAGCAGCGCGTCATCCTCGCCCACCGGGACTATGCGGTGTGGCTGTTGGAGGACGCGGGTGTCGCCATCGGCCACGCCGCCGCGGGCCCTTGCGGACTTCCCCATCCCGATGTCCGCCCGGGTGATGGCGAACTCAAGCGACTCTATGTGTTGAAGTCGCACCAGAGCGGCGGCTGGGGCGGTCGCTTGTTCCAGACCGCGCTCGACTGGCTGGAGCGCGACGGCCCACGAACCGTGTGGATCGGCGTGTGGTCCGAGAACTTCGGCGCGCAGCGCTTCTATGCCCGCGCCGGCTTCGAGCACGTGGGTGACTACGAGTTCCCCGTGGGCCGCGTCCGCGACCACGAATTCATCCTCCGCCGCCTGCCGCCGCGCTAACGGGTTTGGGTGCACAATCACCCCATCTCCAGCACGAGGAGTCGGGTGATGGCACGACATCAGTTCACCGCGAGCGGGATGAGCCTTGCGCTGGCCGCGATGCTGGCGGTTTCCGGTTGCGCAACGACCCGCGAGCCCGCAGGGCCGGGTGCCCTCGTCGCGCAAGGGCCCGTGGCCGTGTCCTGGCGCGATCCTGCTGGATTCTCCGAACCCACGTGGGGCGCGATGCCCGTGGACCGCGGCGCGTGGATCCGACCGCTCGCCGAGTACCTCCGCGAGCAGGCGGAGCGTCGATTGCCGCCGGGGCACCGGCTTGAGGTCGAACTGCTGGACGTGGATCGCGCCGGCGAATACGAGCCCGGTCGGTCGCCGGGGGCCAGCGACCTGCGCATCATCCGCGACGTGTACCCCCCGCGCATCCACCTGAATTTCCGCCATTTCGACGCGAGCGGTGTGGTGGTGGCCGAAGGCGAGCGCCGGCTGGTGGACGTGGGCTTCATGCTGCAGTCCACCGTCGCCGACACCGACCCGCTGCGGTATGAGAAGCGCCTGCTCGACGATTGGCTGCGCCGGGAGTTGGGCGCCCCATGACGGCGCGCGGCGCGGCTGCCGCGCCTGAAACCGTCGGCCGGCGGGTCCTGCTGCTGCCCGGTCTGTGGATGCCACGTGCGTCGATGCGCTGGCATGCGCATCGCCTGCGGCAGGCCGGTTACGCGCCGCATCTGTTCGGTTATGCCCCGGTGACCCGAGGCCCCGATGCGGTCATTCCCGCCCTGGCCGAAGCCTTGCGCACGCCCACCGACGTCGTGGCGCACAGCCTGGGTGGGCTGCTGGCATTGCGCACGCTGCAACGCTACCCCGACCTGCCGGTTGGACGGGTCGTGTGCCTGGGCTCGCCCTTGGCCGGCAGCGCGGCGGCCGGCGGGCTGGCCAACCGGGCGCTCGGCGCGGCGTGCCTGGGCCGCTCCGCCGACCTGCTGCGTGCGGGCTGCCCCGAATGGCAAGGCAACGCCCAGGTCGGGGTGGTCGCCGGCGCGCAGCCGCTGGGGCTCGGCCAGTTCTTCGGCCACTTCCCCGGGCCCAACGATGGCACCGTGGCGGTTGAGGAGACCCGGTTGTCCGGCCTCGCCGACCACGCGGTCATCCCGACCAGCCACTCCGGCCTGCTGTTCTCGGAAGACGCGTCGAAGCTGGCCTTGCGTTTTCTGGGGGAAGGCCGCTTTGCCGCGGGGCGGGCCCCCTCGGGCGGCGAAGGCCACCACGCCCGGGGCGTGATCGACAGCACGCGGCCGCCGACCGGCCTATAATTCCGCGCCGCAACATTCCCAACCCAGGACCGCAGATCCCTATGGCCGGCCATTCCAAGTGGGCCAACATCCAGCACCGCAAGGGCGCCCAGGACGCCAAGCGCGGCAAGATGTTCACCAAGATCATCCGTGAAATCTCGGTGGCTGCCCGCACTGGCGGTGGCGACCCGGGCAACAACCCGCGCCTGCGCGTGGCCATCGACAAGGCGCTGGGCGCCAACATGTCCAAGGACGTGGTCGAGCGCGCCATCAAGAAGGCCACCGGTGAGCTGGAAGGCGTCAACTACGAGGAAATCCGCTACGAGGGTTACGCCCCCGGCGGCGTCGCCGTGATCGTGGACTGCCTGACCGACAACAAGGTCCGCACCGTGGCCGACGTGCGCCACGCCTTCACCAAGTTCGGCGGCAACCTGGGCACCGATGGCTCGGTGGCCTTCATGTTCAAGAAGACCGGCGTGCTGAGCTTCGCCCCCGGCGTCGACGAGGAGAAGGTGACCGAGGCGGCGATCGAGGCCGGGGCCGACGACATCGTCGTTTACCCGGAAGACGGCTCGATCGACGTACTGACCGCGCCCGACGCGTTTGCCACGGTGAAGGACGCGATGGACGCCGCCGGCCTCAAGGCCGACCAGGCTGAAGTCACCTACCGCGCCGACAACGACATCGCCGTCGCCGGCGAGACCGCGCAGCAGGTGGCCAAGCTGCTGGACTGGCTGGAGGACCTGGACGACGTGCAGAACGTGTACTCCAACGCCGATCTGGGCGAGGACGCCTACGCCTGACGGCGTTGGCCATGACGTGACCCGCATCCTCGGCATCGATCCGGGCTCGCAGCGCACCGGCGTCGGCATCATTGATGTCGCGCCCGGCGGCCGCTGCACCTACGTGCACTGTGAAGCACTCGTGCTGCTCGACGCGGACGACTTTCCGTCGCGGCTCGGCCTGCTGTGCGAAGGCCTGGAGCGCGTGCTGGACGAGTGGCAGCCGCAGGAAGTGGCCATCGAAAGCGTGTTCATGGACAAGTCCGCCACCTCGGCGCTGAAACTGGGCCATGCCCGCGGCGCCGCGCTGGCCACGGTGGTGCGGCGCAAAGTGCCGATCGCCGAGTACGGCCCGCGCGTGGTCAAGCAGTCGCTGGTAGGCCGCGGCGCCGCCGACAAGGACCAGGTGCAGCACATGGTGCGCCTGCTGCTCAACCTGCCAGCGGTCAAGCTGCAGGCCGACGCGGCCGACGCACTGGCCATCGCACTCACCCACGCGCACATGCGCGAGACTGCCGCGCGCACCGGCGTGGCCACCGCGCTGCTGCGCCGCAAGGGAACATGACCGCATGATCGGACGACTCAAGGGCATCCTGGTGCACAAGCAGCCGCCATGGCTGGTGGTGGACGTGCATGGCGTGGGCTACGAACTGGAGGCGCCGATGAGCACCTTCTACGACCTGCCCGACCTCGGCCGCGAGGTTGCGCTGTTCACCCACTACGCGCAGAAGGAGGACAGCGTGTCGCTGTACGGCTTCCTGCGCGAGGCCGAGCGGCGCCTTTTCCGCGACGTGCAGAAGGTCACCGGGATTGGCGCGAAGATCGCGCTGGCGGTGCTGTCGGGGGTGTCCGTCGACGAGTTCGCCCGGCTGGTGCAGGCCGGCGACATCACCGCGCTGACCCGCATCCCCGGCATCGGCAAGAAGACCGCCGAGCGCATGGTGGTGGAGTTGCGCGACCGGGCCGCCGATCTGGCCGGCGCCGGCGCCACGCTCAATGTCCCCGGCGGGCCTGGCGACGCCCAGTCCGAGGCGGTCATCGCCCTGCAGCAGCTGGGCTACAAGCCGGCCGAGGCCGTGCGAATGGCCCGCGACGCCACCGAAGCCGGCGACGATGCCGCCACCATCATCCGCAAAGCGCTAAAGTCCGCGCTTCGCTGACCTGTCGGTGGCCAGGACGGCCGCCCTCCAAGCAGACAATTCCATGGCCTCCACCGTTCCTGTCTCCCCGGCATCGCATGACACCTCCCACGGCCACGGCAAGCAGGGGCTGGCCGGGCTCGTCGTCGGCGCCATCGGCGTCGTGTTCGGCGACATCGGTACCAGCCCGCTGTACACGTTGAAGGAGGCGTTCTCGCCCCACTTCGGCCTGGTGGGCAACCACGACACGGTGCTGGGCATCCTGTCGCTGGTGTTCTGGGCGCTGATGATCGTGGTGACGCTGAAGTACGTCAGCATCATCATGCGCGCCGACAACGAAGGCGAGGGCGGCATCATGGCGTTGATGACGCTGGCCCAGCGCACCTTGGCCAAGGGCGGCAGATCCGCCTACGTGGTCGGCATCCTCGGCATCTTCGGCGCGTCGCTGTTCTTCGGGGATAGCGTCATCACCCCGGCGATCTCGGTGCTGGGCGCGGTGGAAGGCCTGGAGGTGGC
>CBFGOS010000196.1:0-4793 GCA_965650425.1 uncultured Lysobacter sp.
TGGTACGACGCGCAGGGCAAGGCCTACGTCGGCCGCAGCGAGACCGAGGTGCGCACGCTCAACCGCCTTGGCCCGGATGTCGTGCTGACCCAGGACAACGACGTGCTGGAGACGTGGTTCTCCTCCGCGCTGTGGCCGTTCAGCACCATGGGCTGGCCCGATCCGGACGCGATGGCCAAGCGTGGCTACGAGCGCTATGTGCCGTCATCGGTGCTGGTCACCGGCTTCGACATCATCTTCTTCTGGGTCGCCCGGATGATCATGATGACCGACCACTTCACCGGCGAAGTGCCGTTCCACGACGTCTACGTGACCGGCCTGGTGCGCGACAAGGACGGGCAGAAGATGTCCAAGTCCAAGGGCAACATCCTCGACCCGCTGGACATCATCGACGGCATCAGCCTGGATGCGCTGGTCGCCAAGCGCACCACCGGCCTGATGCAGCCGAAGATGGCCGAGAAGATCGAGAAGGCCACGCGCAAGGAGTTCCCCGAGGGCATCCCGGCGTTCGGCGCCGACGCGCTGCGCTTCACCATGGCCGCGCTGGCCGGTCACGGCCGCGACATCAAGTTCGACCTCAACCGCGCCGAGGGCTACAAGAACTTCTGCAACAAGCTGTGGAACGCCACGCGTTTCGTGCTGATGAACACCGAAGGCTTCGCCGCGCGCGAGACGCTGCCCGCCGGGCAAGCGCCTGCCGTGCCCCAGCCGGTGACCGATGCCGAACGCTGGATCCTGGCGCAGCTGGACCGTACCGCCGCCGAGGCCTCGCAGCACTTCGCCGATTACCGTTTCGACCTGTTGTCGCAGGCGCTGTACGAGTTCGCGTGGAACCAGTTCTGCGACTGGTTCGTCGAACTGGCCAAGCCGGCGTTGAACGGTGACGATGCGGCCGCGGCCGAAAGCACCCGCCACACCCTGCTGTACGTGCTGGAGCGCCTGCTGTGCCTGCTGCACCCGCTGGTGCCGTTCGTGACCGAAGAGCTGTGGCAGGCCGTCGCGCCCAAGCTGGGCCTGACCGGCACCATCATGCGCCAGCCCTACCCGCAGGCCGGCAGCGCGGCGGGCGACTTCGCCTCGGCCGAAGCCGACGTGGAATGGCTGAAGGCGATGGTGTCGGCACTGCGCAAGGTGCGCAGCGAGCTCAACGTGGCGCCCGGCAAGACCGTGGCGTTGCTCCTGGCCGATGGCGTCGAGGCCGACCGCGCACGCGCGGCGCGCTTCGACTCGCAGTTGCGCTTCCTGACGCGACTGGAGCAGGTCGAATGGCTTCCCAGCGCTGACCAGGCGCCGGCCGCCGCAGCCGCCGTGGTGGGTGAACTGAAGCTGCTGGTGCCGCTGGAAGGCCTGGTTGATCTCGGCGCCGAGCGTGCGCGCCTGGACAAGGAACTCAAGCGCGTGGAAGGCGAAATCGCCAAGTGCCAGAACAAGCTGGCCAGCGAGACATTCGTCGCCAACGCACCGGCCGCGGTCGTCGAGCAGGAGCGCAAGCGCCTGGTCGACTGGAACGTGCAGCACGAGGCCTTGGCGGCCCAGCGCACCAAGCTGGGCTGAGGCAGGAGCGGCGGGGTTCTCTGAGTCCCGCCGCGTTGTTTCAGAAGCTCTTGCTCTCGGTGGTGATCTGCTCACGCTGGGCGCTGGCCGAGCGTTCGGCAAATGCGTCGGCATCAAGGGCCATCAAAGGGCAGGCCGTCGCACCGCTGGGCACACGGATCACCAGCCCCTCCAGCGCGATGTAGCCCGGCCGCGGGTCGATGTTCTTGGAGCGCGTGATATACGCCGCCTCGTGGTGGCGCAGTACCACCGCATTGCCGCCCCGCTCCGCAGCCGCGCGGGCAAGCTTGCCGAATGCCTGTTCGTAACTGACGCCGCGCGAGGCCCGCGTGTCCTTCGTTCCGATCGAGACCGAAACGCGGCCCATTTTTGCCTCGACACACCCGGGAACCGCCTCCAACACCGGGACCGGCTCCGGCGATGCGGTGTCTCCCGCCTCGGCGCGCCCCACCACCATGAGCAAGCACAGCATCAGCGTCTTTCGTACGAGCATCAGCCTTCCTCCGGGAAAATCTCCATTGCCATGACGATGGCGTCTTCGCGCCCGTCCCGGGCCGGATAGTAGCGCGGACGCCGGCCGATCTCGTTGAAGCCCTCGTCGTGGTACAGCGCGATGGCCCCGACGTTGGAGGGCCGGACCTCAAGAAACACCCGCTGGGCGCCTCGCCCGCGGGCCACGTGCATGATCGCGCGCACCAGCTTGCGCCCCAGTCCTCGCCCCTGGTGCTCGGGCGCCACGCACACGTTGAGGATGTGCGCCTCGCCGGCGGCCACGCTCATCAGCACGTAACCGATGATGACGCCGCCCTCCTCCAGCACCCATGCCGGATAGTCCGCGCGGAGGCAGTCCCGAAAGATGCCGAGCGTCCAAGGAAACTCGTAGGCGCGCTCCTCCACCGCCTGCACGGCGACCAGGTCATCCTCGCGCATGGGGCGCAGGCTGACAGGGACGGGCGCCGTATCGCTGGCAAGTGCGCTCACGGACGGAACCTCGGTTGCAGCGGGCGCAGTTTCAACCACAGCGCGCGCTTTGCGGCCGGGTTGCCCCTCAGCGCATGCACGTCGACTTCCAGGCGCTGCAGCACGGCACGGGCTTCGGAACGGGTCCGTTGCCCGGTGACGCGCAGCACCGCGCGCTCGAGCGCATCGTCGGGGGCGCGTGAGGCCGTGCTACGCGATGGGCCAGCCGATGCGACCTCGCCAGGAACGTCGCGACGTGATGCCGCGCCGCTTTCGGCCGGCGGCAACGAGGGGCGTGGACGCGCGCGCTCGACCGCGGGTGTCCCCGTATCGGCCCCTCGCGCGCGAACCACGTGATGGGCATCGTTGGTTGCCACCCGCGCGTCCGGCCGCGCATCACCCACCGAGTCCCGCGCGGGCGCATCCATCACCGGCTCATCGCCGGCCAACACCAAGACCCGGTGCCCCAGGGCCTTCAACCAGGCCTGTTGCTCGGGCGACCACAACGCAGTCACGGCGTCACTTCCTCGGGGCGACGGCGCAGCCGCCGCCACATCGCGTATGCCGGGCCAAACAGCGCATAGACCGCGCAGATCGCCAGCAACACCGTCGGCGGATCGATGGCGATGGCCACCAGCACCGCAACGACGACCACCGGCACCAGGAATGGCACGCGGTCGTGGCGCGGGCCGGCGCCCTTGAAGCTGTAGTAGCGCATCCGGCTGACCATCAGCAGCGCGGCGATCACTGTCAGCGCCAGCGCGGCGTAGCGCAGCTCGGTGCCGGTGAAGCCGAAGGCATCGAAGGTCCAGACAAAGCTCACCACCAGCCCGGCCGCCGCTGGGCTGGCGAGGCCTATGAACCAGCGCTTGTCCACCTGCCCCACCTGCGAATTGAAGCGGGCCAGGCGCAAGGCGGCGCAGGCGGCATATAGAAACGCGGCGATCCAGCCAATCTTGCCCGGCGTTACGCCATCCAGCTTCATCGACGCCAGCGCCCAGTGGTACATCACCATGGACGGCGCCAGGCCGAAACTGATCAGGTCGGCCAGCGAGTCGTACTGCACGCCGAATTCACTCTGGGTATTGGTCAGCCGGGCCACGCGGCCGTCCACCCCGTCCAGCACCGCGGCAATGAAGACCGCGATGCAGGCATCGGCGAAATGGCCCTGGGTCGCGGCGATGATGGCGTAGAAGCCCGCGAACATGCCGCCGGTGGTGAACAGGTTGGGCAGCAGGTAGATGCCCCGGTGGCGGGGGCGTGGCATGTGCGGTCGATCCATGTCTGGCAGTTTAGCGCTTGCCTGCCCCCCGGCACGGTGTTGCAATCGACCCATCCGCCTGCCCGCGCCGGAGCCCCGCATGTCCCGTCCCGCCATCCGCCCCGCCGCCTTGCCCCTGGGCCTGGCCGCAGCCCTCCTGCTGGCCTCCGCGCTCCCGGCCCAAGCCAGCAAGGTCTATCAGTGGAAGGACGCCCGTGGCGTGACCCATTACGCCGATGCCCCCCCGACAGGCCAGAAGGCCAAGGAGCGCAGCCTGGAGCAGCGCGCTCCCGCAACGCCGGCCAAAGCCGTGGTCAACGCTGACTGCAGCAATGCCCGCAGCAACCTTGCGATCCTCAAGGGCAGCGGCCCGGTCGGGCTTGATGCCAACCGCGACGGCAAGCACGAGCGCGAACTGACCCCGGCCGAGCGTGCCGAGCGCACGACCAAGGCCGAAGCGGCGGTGAAGACGTATTGCGAGGGCGGCCCGGTCACGCCCGCGGGCTGACGGCCTCGTACCCATGGCAAAATGGCGGCTTCCCTCCGCGTGAAGCCCCACCAATGCGCCTGTCGCAGTTCCACCTCCACACCACCAAGGAAACCCCGGCCGACGCCGAGATCATCAGCCACAAGCTGATGCTCAAGGCCGGCATGATCCGCAAGCTCGCCGCCGGCCTGTACACGTGGACGCCGCTGGGCCTGCGCGTGCTGCGCAAGGTCGAGCGCGCGGTGCGCGAGGAGATGGATGCCGCCGGCGCCATCGAGCTGCTGATGCCCACCATCCAGCCGCAGGAGCTGTGGGAGGAGACGGGGCGCTGGGAGAAGTTCGGTGGCCAACTGCTCAAGATCAAGGACCGCAAGGAAGCCGGCTACTGCTACGGCCCTACCGCCGAAGAGGTCATCACCGACTTCGCGCGCAGCGAGCTGTCCAGCTACAAGCAGCTGCCGGTCAACTTCTACAACATCCAGACCAAGTTCCGCGACGAGATCCGCCCGCGTTTCGGCGTGATGCGCGCGC
>CBFGOS010000197.1:0-4691 GCA_965650425.1 uncultured Lysobacter sp.
CGCGCCCCACGGCCACGCCGAAGTGTTGCTGGAGAACGTTCGCGTGCCTTACGAGAACGTCATCCTCGGCGAAGGGCGTGGCTTCGAGATCGCCCAGGGCCGTCTCGGCCCGGGCCGTATTCACCACTGCATGCGTTCTATCGGCATGGCCGAGCGCGCCCTCGAATTGATGTGCAAGCGTGCCGTCAGCCGCACCGCCTTCGGCAAGCCGCTGGCCCGGCTGGGCGGCAACATCGATCACATCGCCAATTCGCGGATGGAGATCAACATGGCGCGCCTGCTGACACTGAACGCGGCCTACATGATGGATACCGTCGGCAACAAGATCGCCGCCAGCGAGATCGCCCAGATCAAGGTGGTGGCGCCGAACGTCGCGCTGAAGGTGATTGACCGCGCTATCCAGATTCATGGCGGTGCCGGGGTTTCCAACGACTTCCCGCTGGCCTATTGGTACGCCATGCAGCGTACCCTGCGCCTGGCGGACGGTCCGGACGAGGTGCACCGCGCGGCGATCGGCAAGTTCGAGATCGGCAAGTACGTACCCAAGGACATGCTGCGCTCCAGCCGCTGATCAGGCCCGCCCCTGCGCGACAGCCGCGGAGGGGCGGGCCTATATCCCGTACATATCCTCGAGATGCCGGCGATAACGCCGGTAAGCCGTTCCATAGGCCTGGACGTTGCCCGCCAGCGGCCGCGTCGCCGTCGTTTCATCCAGCCTGACGCAACGCGCGCACAGCTCTTCCAGGGATGCCTCCGGCTCGCGCTGGCGAGCATGGCACCAGGCCGCTTGGATCGCTGCGCCCAATGCCGCTGCCTCGCTCTGTTCGGCGCCGATTACCGGCACGTCCATGCTGTCGGCGATCAACTGTCGCCACATCGCGCTCTTCGCGCCGCCACCGATCAGGCGGATGCTATCGCCTCGGATGCCGTTTTCCCGCAACAGATCGAGCCCGCGCCGCAAGCCGAAGGTGATGCCTTCCAGCACGGCGCGGCACAGGTTGGCGCGGGTCAGGTTGGCGTAGGTCATACCCAGCAGGCTGGCGCTGGCCTCGGGTAGCGGAGGCACCCGTTCGCCGTTGAAGAAGGGCAGCAGGGTGAGTCCTTCGGCCCCGATGGGCGCTTGGGCGGCGAGCCGGGAAAAACTGTCCAGATCGATTGCCAGCAGCTCGCGGATCAACGCGTTGGCGTTGGTCAGGTTCATGGTGCAGATCAGCGACAGCCAGCCACCCGAAGAGGCACAGAACGAGGCGATCTCCGGCCGGCTGCCTATCAGTGGCCGGTCTGTCCAGGCGTAGAGGGTACCGGATGTTCCCAGGCTCATGGTGAGGACGCCGGGGCGAATATTGCCGGTGCCGATGGCGCCCATCATGTTGTCGCCGCCACCGCTGGAGACCAGAACATCGCGGGACAGGCCGAGCTGCCGGGCCACTTCCGGACGTAGCGTGCCGACAGGTTCGTCGGCGGCCAGTAACGTAGGCACCGCAGCAGCCAGGCGGCCGGTCGAGTCGATGTGACGCAACAGCTCGACATCCCAGATGCGTCCACGCACGTCGAAATAGCCGGTGCCGGAGGCATCGCCATGTTCGCCGCAATAACGTCCGGTCAGCCAGAAATTCAGGTAGTCGTGGGGCAGCAGGACGCGGGCGATGCGCTTGAATACATTGGGGTGATGCTCGCGTGTCCAGAGCAGCTTGGACAGCGTATATCCCGGCGCCAGGACCACGCCCAGGCGGCGGAGCGAGCCTTCGATACCACCCAGGTAATCCAGCAACCGCTGGTTCTCCGCCTGGCTTTCCGTGTCGCACCAGAGCTTGGCCGGCCGCAGCACGTCGCCCCGCTCATCCAGCAGGACCAGCCCATGCTGCTGGCCGGAGACCCCGATGCCCCGTACGTCATGACCGTCCACCCCGGCTTCGCCCAGGGCGGCCCGGCACGACTGGACGAGGGCGGCCAGCCACTCCGACGGCTCCTGTTCGCGGCGGCCGTTCGGGCCTTCGATCAGTCGGTGGGCCACCGCACCCTGGCCAAGCACCTGGCCGCTACGGGCATCGAGGAGCAGGGCCTTGGTACCCTGGGTGCCGCAATCGATGCCGAGGAAGAGGTCGCTGTGCCCGCTCATTGCGCCAGTAACCGTTCCAGCGTACGGCTGACGCCGAGGGTTTTCAGGCTGTGCAGGCTGCGTTCGAAGGCGTCGATGAACGCCGCCGAGCGCGGGATCTTCGGCCCGAAGATTTGCCCCACGCCGAGCAGTCGGATGCTGAGCCCTTCGTCATCGGCCACCAGCGCCTGGCAGAACTCCGCGCGAGGGTCGGGAATCCGGTAGCGTTCGCCACGTTCGTCGATGCCGCGCAGGTACAGTGCCCAAGCCGCGACCACTAGGGACGCACGCTCCAGCGGACGTCCTTCATCGATCAGCCGGTTGATGGTGGGGACGCTGAACTTGGAGAACTTCGACGAGCCATCCGAGCAGACCCGTTCCAGTTGATCGGCGATGGCACGGTTGGAGAAGCGCTCGATCAGCGTGTGCTTGTAGACCTCCAGATCGATGCCTGGGACGGGCGGTAATTGCGGCGTCACGTCCTTGTCCATCCAACCGCGGATGAAGTGCACGAACAACGGGTCCGCCATGGTTTCGTGGACGAAGCGGTAACCGCGCAGGAAGCCCAGGTAGGTAAGTGCCAGATGGCTGCCGTTGAGCAGCTTAATTTTCATCTCTTCGTAGGGGGTGACGTCGTCAGTGAATTGCACCCCGACTTTTTCCCAGGCTGGCCGGCCGCTGACGAACTTGTCTTCCAGCACCCACTGCACGAAAGGCTCGCAGACCACCGGCCAGGCGTCGTCGATGCCGTGCCGGTCATGCAGGTCGAGGCGGTGCCGGGTGCTGGTCATCGGCGTGATGCGGTCAACCATGGCGTTGGGAAAGGTCACGTGCCCGGCGATCCAATCAGCGAGTTCCGGATCGCGCAGCCGGGCGAAGGCCAGCAGCGCCTTGCGCGTCACATCGCCGTTGTGCGGCAGGTTATCGCAGGACATCACCGTGAACGGCGGTGTGCCGGCGGTGCGGCGGCGGGCAAGGGCGCCGGCGAGAAAACCGAACAGGCTTTGCGGTGCATCGGGGTGGGCCAGGTCGTGCTGGATTTGCGGCAGTGTGGGATTGAATTCACCCGTGCTCTCGTTAATGCAATAACCGCCCTCGGTGACGGTGAGGGAGACGATGCGCGTCGCCGGATCGGCCAGCTTGTCGAGCAATGCCTGCGGCGACTCCTCGGCCAGCAGCATGCCGTTGAGCGCGCCGATCACGCGGACCTCGGTGTCCGCCGTGTCGGCCAGCTCCACCAGGGTGAAGAGATAGTTCTGCTCGGCGAGGGCATCGCGCATGGCGCGGTCCTCCCGGCGCAGCCCGGCGCCGCAGATTGCCCAGTCGAAGGCTTCGCCATGGTTCATCAGGGCATCGGTATAGAACGCCTGATGGGCTCGATGGAAGCCGCCGACCCCGATATGGACGATGCCCTGGCTGAGCCGGGACAGGTCGTAGGTGGGGCGGGCCACTCCGGGCGGCAGATCGGAAAGGGTGTGCCGGTCTAGTTTCATGTGTGTGAGGTCCTGGATGCGGAAATCGGTACGCATCCTCCCGGCCCTCGACCTTGGTTGAAGGCACTGTGGCGAAGCCCGGGAGGGTGCCGGTTTCAGGCGGCCTGGCGAACCGCTCGGGCGACGGCCAGCCCGTCCGCGTCGAACAGATGGCAATGGTCGAGGTCCAGCGTCAGGCCGATGCGCTCTCCATAGCCGCAGGTGAAGTCGCCGCGTACGCGCAGGGTGAGGTTTTCCTCCGAGTCGGTGCGCACGTGGCAATAGGTGTCGCTGCCCAGGCGCTCGCTGACGTCGGTGCCGACCATGAGCCGCGCCTGCTCCGGTGGCGCACGGTGGAGATGTTCCGGGCGGATGCCGAGGGTCACCGGGCTGCCGACGTCCAGCGGTCCGGCCGCCGGCAACCGCAGGGTGCAACCGGCATCCAGGGCGACCTCGCAGCCATCGGCGTGCAGGGCGCTGACCCGGCCCCGGAGGAAGCCCATCTTCGGCGTGCCGAGGAAACCGGCGACGAACAGGTTGGCCGGATGGTTGTACAGCTCCAGCGGCGAGCCGACCTGTTCGATCCGCCCACCGTTGAGCACCACCACTTTGTCGGCCAGGGTCATGGCTTCGACCTGATCGTGGGTCACGTAGATCATGGTGGCCTGCAATTCCTTGTGCAGGCGTGCCAGCTCCAGACGCATCTGCACGCGCAGGGCGGCATCGAGGTTGGACAGCGGCTCGTCGAAGAGGAAGATTTTCGGGTGGCGCACGATGGCCCGGCCGATCGCCACGCGCTGGCGCTGGCCACCGGAAAGCTGACGCGGTTTGCGTTCGAGCAGGGGTTCCAGTTCGAGGATGCGCGCGGCTTCGCTGACCTTGCGCTCGACCTCCTGTTTGTCGGTGCCGGCCAGGTCGAGGGCGAAGGACATGTTCTTGCGCACCGTCATGTGCGGGTACAGCGCATAGGTCTGGAACACCATGGCCAGGTCGCGTCTGGCCGGAGTCTCGTCGGTGATCTCGCGGCCGTCCAGTTCGATGCTGCCGCTGCTGACTTCCTCCAGCCCGGCGATCAGCCGCAGCAGGGTCGACTTGCCGCAGCCGGACGGGCCGACGAAGAC
>CBFGOS010000198.1:0-4685 GCA_965650425.1 uncultured Lysobacter sp.
GCTCATCCTCCGGGTGCACCATCACCGCGGCGTCGCCGAGCATGGTTTCCGGGCGCGTGGTCGCCACCACCAGCGTGCCGCTGCCGTCGGTCAGCGGGTATTCGATCGACCACAGGTGGCCGTCTTCTTCCTCGTTGACCACTTCCAGGTCGGAGATCGCGGTCTTCAGCACCGGGTCCCAATTGACCAGCCGCTGGCCGCGGTAGATCAGGCCGTCCTCGTGCAGCTTCACGAAGGCCTCGGCGACCGCGTCGGCGGCCATCGGGTCCATGGTGAAGACGCTGCGCGACCAGTCGCCGGAAGTGCCCAGGCGGCGCATCTGCCGCTCGATGGTGTCACCGGATTGCTGCTTCCACTCCCACACCTTGGCGATGAAGCCCTCGCGCCCCAGCGAGTCGCGGGTTTCGCCCTTGCCTTCCAGTGCGAGGTTGCGCGACACCACCATCTCGGTGGCGATGCCGGCGTGGTCGGTGCCCATCTGCCACAGCGTGTCGTAGCCGCGCATGCGGTGGTAGCGCACAAGCGCGTCCTGCAGCGTGTGCTGGAACGCGTGGCCCATGTGCAGGGTGCCGGTCACGTTCGGCGGCGGCAGCAGGATGGTGTAGGGCTCGCCCTTGCCGCTGGGCTTGAACGCGCCACTGCTCTCCCACTGCTGGTACAGGCGGGATTCGAATTGGGTCGGATCGTAGCTGGAGGAGAGCGAGGTCATGGGGCGGTCGCGATGAAAGGTGGGTGGTGCGCGCGACGGCAGGCGTCGCGGGTCAACTACATGTCGTACTTCTTCAACTCCAGGCCGCGGGCCTGGTACTGGCGCCAACGTTCGCGAAGCGGGCCGCGCGCGGATTCGTCCGCCGGCACCACTTCCAGCACGCGGTCGAAGCTGCCTTCGACCGGGGTGTCGCGCAGGTTGATCACCAGCGGGCGCACCGGGGTGTCCACCGACGGCGGCGCGATCAGCACCGGCGCCAGGTGGTCGCCGTCTTCCTCGTCACCCTCGTCGGCGAGGCCGGCGATCTGGTGCGGCACGAAGGCGTCCTCGTCGAAGGACCACAGCAGGTCGTCCAACTGCTCAGCCTGGGCGGCGTCGCGGGTCAGCACCAGCGTCCACAGCCCGGCGTCGTGCGCCTTCTGCGCCAGCTTGCACACCAGCAGCAGCGGCTCCTCGCGGAACCGCGGCTTCTGGATCAGGTAGAACTCGGCGCTGGCCATGCGGGCGTGGGTCCGTCAGTCCGTGGCGTGGGGTCGCGGCGCGATCAGGCGGCGCGGTCGGCGGCCCGGTCAAGCAGCCACTGGCTCAGCAGGCCGACCGGGCGGCCGGTGGCCATGCCCTTCTTGCCCTCGTCGCTGGCCGAGCCGGCGATGTCCAGGTGCGCCCAGCGCTGGCCTTCGGTGAAGCGCGCGAGGAAGCAGCCGGCGGTGATCGCGCCGGCCCAGCGGCCGCCAATGTTGTAGACGTCGGCGAAGGTCGACTCCAGCAGGGTCTGGTATTCGTCCCACAGCGGCAGGCGCCACGCGCGGTCGAACACATGCTCGCCGGCGACCAGCAGCTCATTGGCCAGGTCGTCGTGCTTGCTCATCAGGCCCGAGGCGTACTTGCCCAGCGCAACCATGCAGGCGCCGGTCAGGGTGGCGACGTCGACCAGCGCGGCCGGCTCGAACTTCTGCGCCCAGGTCAGCGCATCGCACAGGATCAGGCGGCCCTCGGCGTCGGTGTTGCCGACTTCAATCGTCTTGCCGGACATGCTGGTCAGCACGTCGGACGGGCGGTAGCTGTCGGCGTCGGGCATGTTCTCCACCGCCGGCACCACCACCACCAGGTTGATCGGCAGGTTCATGCCCACGGCGGCCACGAACGTGCCCATCACCGTGGCGGCGCCGCACATGTCGTACTTCATCTCCTCGATCCCGCCCTGGGTCTTGAGGTTGATGCCGCCGGTGTCGAAGGTGATGCCCTTGCCGACCAGCACGTAGGGCTTGGCATCACCGCCGTTGCGGTACTGCAGCGCAACGAGTTTGGGCGGATTGGCCGAGCCGCGGCCCACGGCCAGCAGCGAGCCCATGCCCAGCGCTTCCATCTGCGCCACGTCCAGCACCTCGCACGAGGTGGTCGGGAACTTGCCGGCGAAGGTCTGCGCCTGCTCGGCCAGGTAGCCCGGGTTGCAGATGTTCGGCGGCAGGTTGCCCAGCTCGCGGGCGAACTTCACGCCGTTGGCGATCGCCTTGCCCTGCGCCAGCGCCGTTTCGTCGCTGCCGGTGATGGCGAGAGTGCGCAGGCCCGGGTCGACCTTCTTCTTCGCCTTCTCGCCCAGGGTGGCGGTGTAGCGGTAGCAGGCGTGGTCCGCGGCGATCACGGCTTGGCGGATGTTCCAGGCGGCGTCGCGACCGGGCACCGCCACTTCGGCGACAGTGAAGACGGCGTGGGTGACCGGCCCGCTCTTGAGCGCACGCGCGGCATCGCCCACCGCCTTGAGGTACTGCGGCACGCCGAACTTGCCCGCCTCGCCCAGGCCCACGACCAGCACGCGGGGGGCGGAGACGCCCGCCAGGTCATGCAGCAGCGCGGTCTTGCCGGTCTTGCCGCTGACGTCGCCGCGCTCCAGCAGGGACCGGATGCGACCGCCGCTGGCCACGTCGAGTGCCTGGCCGGCCGGGGTCAGCGTGTTGTCGGCGAACGCGCCGACCACGAGGCAGTCGGTGCTGGCGGAGGCGGGGGCGTCGCGGTTCAGGTCGAATTCGAGGGTCATGCGGCAGTTTCCAGAGGATGCAGAGGCCATACGGCCGTTTCAGGCGTCATTCCGTACAATCCGGCGGCGCCAACGGTCGTTTCAGGCCAGAATGCGCGGCGGGCGGGGCCCTTGGCGGGCCCGGCATCGCCGGACGAACCCCCAAGTCTAAAGCACCGTGCCGGATTCCCGAAAAAGGGGCCCGGGGCGCCGCCAACCCACCGAGGCCCGATGCGCAAGCTCGACCGCTACCTGTTCAGTGAACTCGCCCAGTCCACCTTCGCGGTGCTGGTGGTGCTGCTCATCGTCAGCATGGGCGCGGTGCTGGCCGACGTGCTGCGCGACATCACCAGCGGCCGGGTACCCGCAGGCCTGCTGCTGGCCCAGATCGGGCTGCAGTTCCTCAACTACCTGCCCATCATCCTGCCGCTGGCCCTGCTGCTGGGGGTGATGCTGGGGGTGGGGCGCCTGTACCGGGATTCGGAGATGCCGGTCATCACGGCCGCCGGCGTCGGTCCGCGCCGCCTGCTGCGGCCGGTGATGATGCTGGTGGGGCCGGTGGTGGCCTTGATCGCGCTGAGCTCGCTGTGGCTGGGGCCGATGGCCCACCGCATCTCCAAGCAGATGATCAGCGACGCCAACCGCAACCTGCTGGTGGCCGGCCTGGAGCCGGGCCGTTTCACCGAGCTGCCGGGCGGCGGCGTGGTGTACGTGGGCAACATGTCCGGCGACGGCACGCAGTTCCAGCGCATCTTCATCCACCGCCAGACCGACGAGCGGATGGACATCACCACCTCCAATACCGGCCGCCTGACCGTGCACCCGGACGGCGAGCGCTTCATCACCCTGGAAAAGGGCTTCCAGGTGGAAGGGCCGCGCCACGAAGGGCTGGGCTACCGGCTGCTGCGTTACGCGAGCAACGACGTGCGCCTGCCGCCGGGGCAGGGCAAGTTCGACCCCAAGGACCCGGAGGTGATGTCGACCTGGGCGCTGCTGGGCGATGACCGCCGCGAGGCCAACGCGCAGGTGCATGCGCGACTGGCGCCGCCGCTGCTGGCGCTGGCCTTTGCCCTGCTGGCGGTGCCGCTGTCGCGCACCTCGCCCCGACAGGCCCGCTACGGGCACCTGTTGATGGGCTTCCTCGGCTTTGTCGTCGCCACCAGCCTGATGCTGATGGCGCGCGGCTGGCTGGAGGACGGCAAGCTGCCGGCCGCCGCGGGCATGTGGTGGCTGGTATTGCCGCTGCTGGCGCTGGGCATCTGGATGTACGTGCGTGATGGCCACCCGCGTGGCTTGTGGGGGCGTCGCTGATGGCCCTTTTCACCAAAGCCTTTCCCAAGGTCCACGATTGGTACCTGGGCCGCGCCGTGCTCGGCACCGTGCTGCTTAGCTGGTCGGTGCTGCTGGGCCTGGACGTGATGCTGGCGCTGGTCAGCGAAGTGAGCGACATCGGCAAGGGCAGCTACGACTTTCCCAAGGCCGTCGCCTACATGGCCTACACGGTCCCGCGCCGTGCCTACACGTTGTTCCCGACGGCGGCGGTGATCGGCGCGCTGATGGCGCTGGGCCAGTTGGCCGCGACTTCGGAGCTGACTGCGCTGCGCGCCGTGGGCCTGTCGCGCCGGCGCCTGAGCCTGACGGTGGCGGGCGCACTGGCGGTGCTGACGTTGGCCATGGTGGTGAACGGCGAGACGCTGGCGCCCTGGGGCCAGCGCCAGGCCGATGGGCTCAAGGCCTCGGCCAAGTCCAACGACCTGATCGTCGCGCGCTATTCCGGCCTCTGGGCGCGGGAAGGCGAAGTCATCCTCAATGCCGTCGATGGCGATGAGCGCGACAACGGCAGCGACCGCTGGCTGGAGCTGCGCGACGTCAGCCTGTACGAATTCGAGCCCGATGGCCGACTGAAATCGATGGCGGTGGCCAAGTTGGCCGAGCACCGGCCGGGGGGGTGGCTGCTGCGCG
>CBFGOS010000199.1:0-4684 GCA_965650425.1 uncultured Lysobacter sp.
GCGCGAGCATCCAGCGCGGGCGAGGCCATCGCATCCAGCACGACCAGTGCCTGCCCGGGCTGCACCGCATCGCCGGGCTCCAGTTCGAGCCGGCGCGCGGTGGCGGCAATGGGGGCGGTGATCACATAGCGGTCGCGCAGGCGCGTGCGGCCTTCGGCCTCGACCACTTCGCGCACGGGGCCACGGTCCACGCGGGCGGTGTCCACCAGCGCGGCCTTCGGCCAAAGCAGCAGCGCCAGCAGCGCGCCAACCACGAGGAAGGCAACCAGCCATCGGAGCATGCGGGCGCGAGTAGGTACCGGCATCGTCGGATCATTCCTTGGTCTTCAATGCGGCCACCAGGTCCAGTCGGTCCAGACGCCGGCGCACCAGCAAGCCCGATAGTACCGTTGCGGCCAGCACCACGAGCCCGGCAAACGCCAGGCCGGTGGGGTCGGGGGCCACCGGGATGCGGAACAGGTCCGACTGCAGTCCGCGCGACAGCAGGGCGATCATGCCCGCGCCCAGCGCAAAGCCCGGTAGCAGCGCCATGAATGCCAGTGCGCCGAGTTCGCCTAGCAGGAAGCCGCGCACTTCCCCGCGGGTGTAGCCCAGCACGCGCAGGCTGGCGAGCTCGCGGCCGCGCTCGGCCAGGGTGATGCGCGCGGCGTTGTACACCACGCCGACGGCGATGGCGCCGGCCAGCAGGGTAATGGCAAACGTGAAGGTGGACAGGCTTTGCGCCATCGTGTCGCGGAAGCTCTGGATCATTGCGGTTCGGTCTGTCACGGAGGCCACGCGGGGGCGACGTCGCAGTTCGGCCAGGACCGCATCGCGGTGCCGTGCGTCGACCGACAGCCAAGCGCCCGATGCCACATCGCCCTCGTTGAGCATCGAGTTGACGAAGGCGTGGCGTGCGTAGGCGCCAACGCCCAGGTATTCCTGCACGGTGCCCGCAACGGGTACCGTAAGCGTGCGACGGTGACCTTCGAGGAACTCCACCTGCAACCGGTCGCCGGGCCGGACCTGCAACAGGTCGGCCAGGTAGTCGGTGAGCAGCAGTCCGTCCTTTGGAAGGGACGCGGGCTGGATGCTGGCATCGAGCACGCGCTTCAGGTCGCCTTGCGTCGGCAGTCCCTGCACCGCGGTGCGATAGGAGCGGTGCCCGTTGCGGAGAGTGACGGCGGCCACCCGGAATGGTTCGACGGCACGCACGCCGGGCAGGCGGCCCAGTTCCGCCACGGCCCGGCTGCCAGTGGGCTCGGTGAAACCGACGGCGAAATCGTCGCGTTGCGCGAACCCGAACTGGATATCGACAATGCGTTCGACCGAGGAGGGCATCGCCCGCGACATCACCAGGATGCCGCACGCCATGCCGATGCCCAGCACCGAAAGCAGCGTGCGCAATGGGCGTCGCTCGAGGTTGCGCAGCACCATGCGGGCAGCGGGGTCCAGTAGCCTGCCGAGTCCCAATTGCTCCAGTAGCAAGGGTCGAAACGTCGCGGGCGCTTCCGGGTGCATGGCTTCCGCTGGGGCGAGGCGGTGCACGCGGGCCAAGCCGGCGAAGGTGCCCAGTGCCCCTGCGCCAATCGCGAACAGCACGGCCAGGACCACCAGCGATGGATCCAGCGACCATTCCAGGTAGGGAAACCGGTAGTACTCGCGGTAAATGCCAGCGATGGCGCGCCCAAACCACGCGCCCAGCGCCAGCCCTGGCAGGATGCCCACGCCGACGATCATCAGCACCAGCTGCCCGTAGTGGGCTGCGACTTGCAGCCGCGAGTAGCCAAAGGCCTTGAGCAATGCGATCTGCTCGCGCTGGGATGCAACCAGCCGCCCCAGGACTACGTTCAACAGGAACGCGGTCACGCACAGGAAGATGGTGGAGAACATCCGCGCCATCATCCGCAACTGGCCGAGTTCCTCGTCCAGGAACCGGTGGGACGGCTGCAGGTCACGCCCGGTGGCACCCGTGCCGCCAAATGGCGCCAGCAGCCGGTCGATCGCATCGATCACATCGGCGCCGCGGGCGCCAGGTTGCAGCATGACGACAACGCTGTTGAACGCACCGTCCATGTCGAAGGCGCGTGCCAACGCGTCGCGCTGCATCCACAGAACCGCAAAACGCTGGAAGTCGGGGAAGATCTCGCCAGGCTTGATCTGATAGATGAACTCGGGAGAAAGACCGATGCCGACGATCTGCAGTTCCTGGCGTCGGCCGTTGAGTATGGCGACCAGGCGGTCGCCTTCATGCAGGTCGTGTGCCTCGGCGAAGGGCTCCCCGACCACCACTTCATCCAGCCGTTGCGGCAGCCGCCCGGAGCGCAGGTGAAGGCGGTTGAGGCCGCTGCCACCGTTGGCCGGCAACGAGACGAGCTGGGCGTTGATGGGGTCACTGAAGCCCGCCAGTTCCAGAGGCGCAAACCCCAGGACTCGCGCTTCCACCGCCCGCACGCCGGGCAATGAGCGGACCGAGGCAGCCAACGGCATCGGCGCACGCTTGGCCTGCGCAAAGATGTCCGCAAAGCCATACTCGGCGTAGAACTGTGCCCGCGTGCGTGACAGCGCGTTGTAGTTGCCCAGCGCCATGACCATCGTGCCAATGCCACCTACCATGACCAGGGCAATCGCCAGCACCTGGCCCCGCAGCTGCACGATTTCCCTCAGCAGCTTGCGGTGCAGGGCCTTCACCACTGCAGCCCTGAAGCAGGTTCACGATGGGCGTTGCGTTCCTGGCTGACGATGCGTCCATCGCTCAGGCGAATCACGCGGTCCGCCATCCCCGCGATCACCGCGTTGTGGGTGATCACCACGGTCAGCGCACCGGTCTCGCGATTGATGCGCTCCAGCGCCTGCAGCACGAGGATGCCGGTGGCCGAGTCGAGGGCGCCGGTGGGCTCGTCGCACAGCAGCACCGCGGGCCGCTTGGCGATGGCGCGGGCGATCGCCACGCGCTGCTGCTCGCCGCCCGAGAGCTGCGCGGGAAAGTGGTCCAGGCGCTCCTGCAGCCCCACCAGGGCGAGGGCCTCCTCGGGCGTCATCGGCTGCTCGGCGATCTCGGTGACCAGCGCCACGTTTTCCCGTGCCGTGAGGCTGGGGATCAGGTTGTAGAACTGGAAGACGAAGCCAACGTGCTCGCGCCGGAAGCGCGTCAGCACCGACTCGTCCGCGCCGGTGAGCGGGTGGCCCTGGCACTCAACCTCGCCGCTGGTGGGGGCGTCGAGCCCGCCTAGAATGTTGAGCAGGGTCGACTTGCCGCTGCCCGATGCACCGAGTAGCACCACGAACTCGCCGGCGTACAACTCCAGGTCGATGCCGCGCAGCGCATGCACGTCCACATCTCCCATGCGGTAGACCTTGGTGAGTCCCCGCGCGCGGAACACGGGGGCGGACGTTTCCAAGGGGGCAGGTGCGGCGACCATGCCGCTACTCTACGGCGTCAGCTCGCGGGCTGCTCGCGCTTGAACTCGTCGACCATGGCCTGCCGCATCAGGAACTTCTGCACCTTTCCGGTCACCGTCATGGGGAAGCTGTCCACGAACCGGATGTGGCGCGGGATCTTGTAGTGGGCGATTCGGCCCTGGCAGTACGCCCGGATCTCGTCGGCGCTGGCGGTGGCGCCTTCGGCGAGTCTGATCCACGCGCAGGCCTCCTCGCCGAACTTGTCGTCGGGCACCCCGAACACCTGCACGTCGGCGATGGCGGGGTGGGTGTAGAGGAACTCCTCCACCTCGCGCGGGTAAATGTTCTCGCCGCCGCGGATCAGCATGTCCTTGACCCGGCCCACGATGCGGCAATAGCCGTCGGCATCAAGGGTGGCGAGGTCGCCGGTGTGCATCCAGCCCTCGGCGTCGATGGCTTCGGCGGTGCGCGCCGGTTCGTTCCAGTAGCCCTGCATGACCGAGTAACCGCGGGTGCACAACTCGCCGGTGACGCCCCGCGGCACGGTGTTGCCTTCGCCATCGATGATGCGGACCTCCACGTGCGGGTGCACGCGGCCCACCGAATCGACGCGCCGGTCAAGCGGGTCGTCGGGCGTGGTCTGGAAGCTGGCCGGGCTGGTCTCGGTCATGCCGTAGGTGATGGTCACTTCGGACATGTGCATCTCGCTGACGACGCGCTTCATCACCTCGATGGGGCAATTGGAGCCGGCCATGATCCCAGTGCGCAGCGAGGACAGGTCGAACTCGCCGAAGCGCGGGTGTTCGAGTTCGGCGATGAACATCGTGGGCACGCCGTGCAGGCCGGTGCAGCGCTCTTCCTGCACGGTCTGCAGGGTCACCAGCGGGTCAAAGCCCGCGCCGGGAATGACCATGCACGCGCCGTGCGTCACGCAGGCCAGGTTGCCCAGCACCATGCCGAAGCAGTGGTAGAAGGGTACCGGGATGCAAAGCCGGTCCTGCTCGGTGAGGCGCATGGCCTCGCCGATGAAGAAGCCGTTGTTGACGATGTTGCGGTGGGTCAGCGTCGCGCCCTTGGGCGAGCCGGTGGTGCCGGACGTGAACTGGATGTTGACCGCGTCATGGGGGGAGAGCGTGGCCGACACTTCGCGCAGGCGGGCCAGCGCTGCCGGGTCGTCGCACACGGCGATGCTGTCGAAGGCGTGCGTGCCGGGCACCGGTTCGCCCTCGCCCATGACCAGCACGTGGCGGAGGTCGGGAAGGCCGGCGGCATGCAACGCGCCAGGCGCGCAGGCATCCAGTTC
>CBFGOS010000200.1:0-4637 GCA_965650425.1 uncultured Lysobacter sp.
TGTTGCGCGTAAAGGTCTCGCCAGCGCAGCAGGCGCAACAGCCGCCGTTGCGCGTCCGGCTCCAGGAAGCCGGCGCTGCGCAGCGACAGGTGCGGCCAGCGCTCCGGGCCTTCGTTCGTGGCATTGGCTACGGTGCGGGCGGCGTCTTCGTCCAGCCACGCGGTACGATCGGCCCGCTGCAACTGGTCGGACAGCACGTCATGCATTTCGAACAGGTGGCGCACGTCATCGGCGGCATATTCCAGTTGTGCCGGTGACAACGGTCGGCGCAGCCAGTCAGAACGCGTCTCGCCCTTGGGCAGGGGGACGCCCGTCAGTTGCTCCACCAACTTCTGGTAGCCCAAGCCGCCGCCGATGCCCGCCATTGCCGCGGCCGCCTGCGTGTCGAACAGCGGCGAAGGGACCACGCCACAGGTATGGCGAAATGCGACCAGATCCTCGCTGGGGCTGTGCATCACCTTGAGGATGGCCGTGTCGGCCAGGATCGCGGCCAGCACCTCGGCCATCCCCGGCACCAGCGGGTCGACCAACAGGATGTCGTCCGGCGCCAGCGCGCCGGTGCCCGTGTCCAATACGATCTGCACCAGTGCCAATTGCGGCCAGAAGGTGCGCTCGCGGATGAACTCGGTGTCCAACCCGATTCGGGCCGGGCGTTGGGCGAAGCGCGCCTGCAGCGCGGCGGGGTCCTTGATCCAGATAGACACGGGGTGGGGGTTCACGCGTTCGGGTTGCCGGGGCGGGCGACAATAGCCTACTTTCAGCCGGGGCGGCATCCGGCGCGGCGGGGCAGGAGAGGGCGATTGCGGGCGATTGTGGTGGCGGGCATGGTGGCGACGCTGCTGCTGGCGGGGTGTTCCCGCGAGCAGGGCGAGGGCCATGGCGCCGGCGATGGCCGTCCGGCCAAAGGCTCACGCCCGATGGTCACGGTCAGCGAGGACCAGGCGGTGTCGCCTGTGGGGCCGTGGCGTGCGCCCGTGGTGGAAGTCACTGACGGTACCTTCCGCACCCTTGCGCAGCAGGCCGACAGGGCCCTCGCCGACGGCAACCTGTATGCCGATGCGGGAAGCGCATTGCCCCTGCTGCTCGCGCTGGCCAGACACCGGCCCGAAGACCCGGCCATCGCAGATTCCCTGGCGCGGGCCACTACCGCCCTGTTGGCGCAGGGGGATGCTGCGCTTGCGGGCATCGACATCGAACCCGATTCGCTCCGCGAAGCGCACCAGGTCGCCGCCGTCGCGCGTACCGTCGCCCCGGCGCATGAGGCGGTGCAGGGCTATCTGGCCCGGGTGGACCGCGCCGAGGCGGCCGCGAAGGCGAACCGCCAGGGCGAGCGCGCCTTGGCGGCGGGCAACGTCGGCGAGAACGGCAAGGGCGGCGCCCTCGCGCACTTCCGCCAAGCGCTGAAATGGCGTCCCGGCGATGCCCGTGCCCGACAGGGATTGGCGGCGGCCGAGAGCCAGTTGATCCGACGGGCCGAGCAGGCTGCCGAGGAGCACGACTACGCCGGTGCGGATCGATGGCTCGACCGCGCCGCCAAGGTGCGCACAGGGGTGGACACCGTGGCCCACGCCCGCACCCAGATCGCCGAGCGCCGTGCTGCGCGCATCCGCGAGTTACGCGACCTGGGCGTTGCCGCCGCCGGCCGGGAGGACGGGCTGGACGTGGCGCGTGGGCACCTCGCCTCGTTGCTGCGCATCGCGCCCAGCGGCGATCCCGCGGCGGTCGAATTGCGCCAGCGGATCGAACTCGCTTCGCACTACGGCATGTTCCGGCCCGGCCAGGTGTTTACCGAGGCACTGCGCAATGGCGGGCGCAGTCCGGTCATGGTGGTCGTCCCGCACGGTGCGTTCCGCATGGGGGCAGCCGAAGGGGAGCGCGATGCCAGCGACGCGGAATATCCCGCCCGCAATATCCGCTTCGACCGCGGTGTCGCCATGTCGCGCACGGAGGTGACGGTGGGCGAGTTCGGTCGCTTCGTAGCCGCTACCGGTTACCGCTCGCGCGCCGAGCGGCGCGGCTATTCGATCGCCTACGACGAGCGCAGCGGCAATCTTGTCCGGCGCAGTCGCGTGGACTGGCGATCGGATTACACCGGCAAGCGGGCCGACGAGCGCATGCCCGTGGCCCATGTCAGCTGGGAGGACGCGCACGCGTATGCGCAATGGCTGTCGGACCAGACGGGCCAGAGCTACCGGCTGCCCAGCGAAGCCGAGTTCGAGTACGCGCTGCGCGCGGGCACCCAGACGCGCTTTCCATGGCCCGGGGAGGTGCCTCCTGCAGGAACGGGGAACTTCACCGGAGCCAAGGACGCCTCGCCCAGCGGGCGCGGCTGGCGGAATGCGTTTGACGGTTATCGGGACGACGCGTGGGGGCCGGCCGCGGTTGGGAGTTATTCAGCCAATGCATACGGCCTTCACGACCTTGCAGGCAATGTAAGCGAGTGGGTGGCGGACTGTTGGCACGACACCTATCGCCGCGCCCCCGATGACGGCAAGGCCTGGGTGAATCCCGGCTGTCGCACAGCGGTGGTCCGCGGTGGCTCATGGGCCAGTTCGCCTGCGCAAACGCGCTCGGCCTGGCGCTTGGGCAGCGACCGCAACACCACCAATGCCCGCGTCGGCTTCAGGGTCGTGCGGGATATCTGACCTGCAGGAGTGCGTGGCATGAGGATTGACCCTTTGGGCGGACAGCGCCAGGCCGGCGCGCCGCGTCGTGGCGGTGGCATCCGCTGGTGGATCCTGATCCTGTTCGCGGGCTACGCGGCGTGGCAGTGGTTCGGCAGCGCGAAGGTCGACCCCTACACCGGCGAGAAGGCGCATTACGGCGCGACACCGGAAGAAGAGGTGCAGCTCGGCGCGCAGGCGTTCCAGCAGGTGCTGGGCGACGCGCAATCACAAGGCGCCTTGTTGCCGGCCAATACCGAGGTCAGCCAGCAGATCCGCACGATCGCGCAACGGCTGGTGGCACGCGTGCCCGAAGTGACGACCGAGATGGCGTCGGCCAACCAGCAGGAAGTACCAACCTCTCACCAGAATTTCCAGTGGGACGTGGCCGTGATCCAGTCCGACCAAGCCAACGCCTTCTGCCTGCCGGGCGGCAAGATGGCCGTGTACACCGGCCTCATTCCGGTGGCGCAGAACCAAGATGCGATGGCGGTGGTCATGGGCCATGAAATCGCCCATGCGCTGCTTCGCCACGGCTCCCAGCGCATGGCCCAGCAAAAGCTGGTGCAGATGGGGCAGATTGCGGCCGGCATGGCGGTGGGTGGCATGGACCCCCAGCAGCAGCAGGCGGTAATGGCGGCGCTGGGGGCTGGTGCGCAGTACGGCTTCATCCTGCCGTACGGGCGCAACCATGAAACGCAGGCTGACGAAGTCGGCCTGATGCTGGCCGCCGCAGCCTGCTATGACCCGCAGGCGGCCATCCCGCTCTGGGAGCGCATGGCCAGCCTCGGCGGTGGCCAGCAGCCGCCGGAGTTTGCCTCGACGCACCCGAACCCGGCCAACCGCATCCAGCACCTCCAGTCTCTGATGCCGCAGGCCCAGGCCTTCCGTGCGAAGTATTGCCAGTCGGGAGCAACGGCAGCCCGCTGACCATGAAAAAAGCCGGCAAGTTGCCGGCTTTTTTCCAGGGAGTCGCGGCGAGAGCTCAGCGGCCGCGCTTGGTATCCGTGGGCTTGCGCGGGGTGGCGGGCGAGGAGCCCACGCTGCTGGTGAGGTTCTGCTGGAAGTCCTTCCACATGGACAGGTTGCGCTCGGTAAGCTGGTTCATCAACGACCACGGCGTCTGTCCCAGCATGCCGCCCACCTGGCTGCGGAACTGCTGTTGCTGGTCGAGGAACACCTGCATCGAGCGCTCCAGGTAACTGCCCATGAACCCCTGCATCGAGTCACCGTAAAACCGGATGATCTGGCTCAGCAGTCGCGTCGACAGCACCGGCTCCCCGTCCTGCTCGTGCTCGGAGATGATCTGCAGCAGCACCTGCCGCGTGAGGTCTTCGCCGGAGCGAGCATCCCGCACCTCGAAATCCTCGCCATCGACGATCAGCTGGCGCACGTCCTCGATGGTGATGTAGCTCGAGATCTCGGTGTCGTAGAGACGACGATTCGGGTACTTCTTGATGACGCGGGTCGAGGCCATCGAGCGAAAACTCAAAATCGTGGTGCCTTGCAGCATGGCGCAGCCCGCGTGGCCTTGCAACTGGCCGCATGGCCCGTGGCTTGTACTGGGGCATGGCACGGCCGGCAAATCCTGCCGGCCGGCTCTTGCTGCGATTGAGTGGCCCGTTGCGCGGGGCCTGGATGCCGGGCCGAAAGCGGTAGCGGGCCGGGATTACCAGCCCATGTGGTGGCCGCCGTTGATGTCGAGGTTGCTGCCGGTGATCCAGCTGGCCTCTTCGGCGGCGAGGAAGCCGACGCCGTAGGCAATTTCCTCGGGCGTGCCCAGTCGTCCGGTGGGGATGTCGGCCACGATCTTGGCGCGCACGTCCTCGGGCACCGCCATCACCATGTCGGTGGCGATGTAGCCGGGCGAGATCGTGTTCACGGTGATCCCCAGCTTCGCGTTCTCGCGTGCCAGCGAAATGGTGAAGCCGTGCATGCCGGCCTTGGCCGCGGCGTAGTTGGCCTGGCCGTACT
>CBFGOS010000201.1:0-4618 GCA_965650425.1 uncultured Lysobacter sp.
TCGACGCGCTCCGCGACGCGAACCTGGCCAACCCCATCGTGCACACGCAGGACGGTGCCGACACGATGGACTACCTGTTTGCACGCGGCAAATATGCCGGCCGTAGTGGAGGCGACCCGGCGGTGCTGTTGCTGGACATCAAGATGCCCAAGGTGGATGGCCTGGAGGTGCTGCAACAGCTGCGCGCCCATGAGCGCCTTCGCCGCCTCCCGGTGGTGATGCTGACGTCCTCACGCGAGGAGAGCGACCTGGCCCGCAGCTGGGACCTGGGCGTGAACGCCTACGTGGTCAAGCCGGTGGACTCGGACCAGTTCTTCAGCGCCGTGAAGACGCTGGGCCGGTTCTGGGCCGTGCTCAACGAAGTTCCCGATCCGGAATAACCATGAACGCCAGTCCGGCGCCATTGCGCGTGCTGGTGGTCGATGACTCGGCCGATGATGCCGACCTCGTGCGCTTCGCGCTTGAGGACGCTGGCCTGTCCGTGGAATGCCTGCGCGTCTACACGGAGGCCGCGCTGCGCGAGGCGCTGGAGGGCTTTGCCGCCAGCGTGGTGTTGTCCGACCTGAACATCCCGGGGTTCTCCGGGCAACGCGCACTGGAAATGGTGCGTGAAATGGCGCCGCAGTTGCCCTTCGTCTTTGTCACCGGCTGGCTGGGCGAGCAGGCCCTGGGCAATGCGGACGCGCTGGTACTCAAGGACCAGTTGAACACGTTGCCCGAGCTGATCGGCCGGCTGTTGGCCTGAGCGCCGCCCGCCTGAAACAGACACGCCGCCCGGAGGCGGCGTGTCGAGCGTTCACCGTCTACGCGCCTCAGCCGCGCGCGTTACGGATCTGCGCATCCACCGCCGCGATGGCGGTCATGTTGACCACGCGCCGCGCCGTCGAGGCCGGGGTCAGGATGTGCGCCGGCTTGTCCAGGCCCATCAGGATCGGGCCAATGGCCACACCGTCGGTCATCACCCGCGTCATGTTGTAGGTGATGTTGGCCGCGTCCAGGTTGGGCATCACGAACAGGTTCGGACGCCCCTTGAGCGTGGTGTTGGGGAAGATGCGGTGGCGCAGCTCGTCGTCCCACGCGGTGTCGGCCATCATCTCGCCGTCCACTTCAAGCTTGGGCACGCGCGCGCGGATGATCTGGTAGGCGCGGCGCATCTTCGCCGCCGACACGTTGTCGTGGCTGCCGAAGTTGCTGTGCGACAGCAGCGCCACCTTGGGCTCGATGCCGAACAGCTTCAGGCGGTATGACGCCTGCAGCGTCGCTTCGGCGATTTGCTCGGCACTCGGCTCTACCTGCACGTGGGTGTCGAGGAAGAACCACACGCCCTTGTCGTTGATCACGCCGGTCATCGCCGCCGTGCCCTGCACGCCGCGGTCGAAGTCGAACACGCTACGCAGGTAGCCCAGCTTCTTGTGGAAGCGACCGACCAGGCCGCAGATCATCGCGTCGGCTTCGCCACGCTCCACCATCAGCGCGGCAATCAGCGTGGGTCGCGAGCGCAGCAGGTTCTTGGCCGCCGCTGGGGTCACGCCACGGCGTTCGGTCAGCGCGTGGTACGACTGCCAGTAATCATTGAAGCGCGGGTCGTCGTTGATGTTGGTCAGCTCGAAGTCCACGCCGACGCGCATGCGCAGGCCCAGGCGCTGGATGCGGCTCTCGATCACTTCCGGGCGGCCGATCAGGATCGGGTGGGCCAGGCCCTCGTCGATCACCGACTGCACCGCGCGCAGCACGGTCTCTTCCTCGCCTTCGGCATACACCACGCGCTGCTTGTCGGCGCGCGCGCGGTCGTACACCGGCTTCATGATCAGGCCGGTGCGGTGGATGAACTGCGCCAGTTTCTCCTCATATGCCGCCATGTCGGTGATCGGCCGCGTGGCCACGCCCGATTCCATCGCCGCCCTCGCCACGGCCGGCGCCAGCACCACCAGCAGGCGCGGGTCGAACGGGCGCGGGATCAGGTAATCCGGACCGAACTTCGGCACTTCCTCGCCGTAGGCGCCGCCTAGGTCGGTGGCCTCCACGCGCGCCAGCTGCGCGATGGCGCGCACGCAGGCCAGCTTCATCGCTTCGTTGATGCCGGTGGCGCCCACGTCCAGCGCGCCGCGGAAGATGTACGGGAAGCACAGCGCGTTGTTGACCTGGTTCGGGTAGTCCGAGCGCCCCGTGGCGATGATGCAGTCCGGGCGCACGCGCTTGGCGTCCTCCGGCAGGATCTCCGGGTGCGGATTGGCCAGCGCCAGGATGACCGGCTTGTCGGCCATCGTCGCGACCATCTCCGGCTTGAGGATGCCGCCAGCCGAGAGGCCGAGGAACACGTCGGCGCCTTCGACCACTTCGGCCAGCGTGCGTGCCGCGGTATCGCGGGCGTAACGCGCCTTGTCCGGGTCCAGGTTGTCGCGGCCGCTGTAGATCACGCCGTCACGGTCGAACGCGGTGATGTTTTCCTTGCGCACGCCCAGCGCGACCAGCATGTCCAGGCACGCGATGCCCGCAGCGCCGGCGCCAGTGGTGGCGACCTTGACGCTGCCGATGTCCTTGCCGACCACTTCCAGCGCATTGAGCACCGCGGCGCCGACGATGATGGCGGTGCCGTGCTGGTCGTCGTGGAACACCGGGATCTTCATCCGCTCGCGCAGCTTGCGCTCGACGATGAAGCACTCGGGGGCTTTGATGTCCTCGAGGTTGATGCCGCCAAAGGTGGGCTCCAGCGAGGCGATGATGTCGACCAGCTTGTCGGGGTCGCGCTCGTCCACCTCGATGTCGAACACATCGATGCCGGCGAACTTCTGGAACAGCACGCCCTTGCCTTCCATCACGGGCTTGCCGGCCAGCGGGCCGATGTCGCCCAGGCCCAGCACGGCGGTGCCGTTGCTGATCACCGCGACCAGGTTGCCGCGCGCGGTGTAGTCGCTGGCGGTGGTGGGGTCTTCGACGATGGCCTCGCAGGCATAGGCCACGCCCGGCGAATAGGCGAGCGCGAGGTCGCGCTGGGTCACCATCGGCTTGGTGGCGGTGACCTTGATCTTGCCGGGGGGAGACAGGCGGTGGTATTCGAGTGCCGCCTGCTTGAGATCGTCGTGGTTGGACATGATTCCGGTGTGGGACGGGTGGACGGTCGATTCTAGCCCCACCGGATGGCGCCTAGCCCCCACGAACCCACAATACGGTCAGGAATCGTCGAAAGCGGCCTCCTGCGGCACGCTTTCCAGGCGGATGCGGTTGGCGAACAGCGAGAACGCCAGCATCCCTGCCAGGCCGTTGGCGCGCTCCACCCAACGCGGCAGCCAGCGCGGTGGCGCCAGCACGCCGGCCTCGAACATCGGCGCGAAGCGTTCCACGTCGGCCAGGGTCATCTTGCCGGCGAACAGCCAGCGGCACAGGTGCAGCTTCTGCTGACGCAGTGCCCAGCGGAAGAACGTGTGCACGTCCACCAGCCCGCGCAGGTAAACGGTGTCCTTGGTGAAGGCATGGCCGCCGTGGGTGGGCACGCCGCGGAACACGCGCTGCGCGGAGGCGAAGCTGTCTTCCGGCGTCTGCCCGGCGGCCAGGAAGTAGTGGAACACCTGGATGAAGTCGGCACCGTCCAGCGCCATCGCCACCGCTTCGATGCGCAGGCTGATGCGCTTCATGCGGCCGATGTCGATGTTGCCGGTGATCTGCTCGGCGAACGTGGCCAGGCCTTCCTGCGTGGCGGTGATGCGCGGCGAGGACAGCGAGAGGCTGGGCAGCACGGGCTGGTGGCGGCCGTTGAGCGCGGTCAGTGAGTGCACGAAGGCCTCGTGCTGCAGCAACTGCTGGCGGTCGTAGTCGCGGAAGGCGGCGCCGTGGCGCAGGCGGATGCGCGTGGCGCCGGCGGCGGCCTTCGCGATCAGGTCCGGGTCCAGCACAACGTCAATCATTCGGCCGTCGAAAAAATCGTCGAGGTCGCGCTGCAATTGCAGCTGCAGCGCCGTGGCGGAAATTTCGACGTGTTCGCTGGGCGCCATCAGCTCGCGGTCGAGCTCGTTGGCGATCTCGATGAAGTGGTGCGCCGCCTCCCGCGTGGTCGGGCCATTTCCGGGCAGCGCCTCGGCCGGCCCGCCGTACAGCTCGATCGAGTGGCCGGTGACCTCATCGGTGCCCAGCGCCCCCATCATGGCCGCCGCAGTGCACCAGCTTCGCGCGGAGTCGGCGATGTACTGGCCCAGCGGGTGGTCTTCGTCGGCCTCTTCGGCGATCCGGTCCAGTTCGTGGCGGGTCTCGGTGAAGTCGCGGCGCGGGTAGTCGATCTGCGGCAGGTAATGCTGGCCGCGCGCATGGGCGGCGAGGAAGCGCATCTCCTCGCCCGCGGGCCAGCTGGCCATGGCGAGGATGCGGATGCCCTTGGCGGCCTTGACCAGCCGCGCGTCGAGGGCGGCGTGGCGGTGGACCTCGGGCGGAAAGTGCGTGGTGTCCACGGTGCCGTTGTCGACCTTTGCCGCGGCGGCGTCAAGCGCTCAGTGGCGCCCGTACTTGTCGTCCAGGCGTTTGTTGAGCGCCTTGCCCAGCACCTTTTCGTCGGCCTTCTGCGCGCGGCGGGTGGCCAGTCGGTTGGCGGCACCCGCCACCTCGCCGCTGAGCTTGAGGTAGTTGGCGA
>CBFGOS010000202.1:0-4592 GCA_965650425.1 uncultured Lysobacter sp.
GACCAGCGCTGGGTGATGGCCTTGCGGCGGGTGTAGAAGCGCACGCCGTCCGGCCCATAGGCGTGAAGATCGCCGAACAGGGAACGCTTCCAGCCGCCGAAGCTGTGGTAGGCCACCGGCACCGGCAAGGGGACGTTGATGCCGACCATGCCGACTTCGATTTCGTCGCAGAACAACCGGGCCGCTTCGCCGTCGCGGGTGAAGAGGCAGGTGCCGTTGCCGTATTCGTGGTCGTTGATCAGTTGCATGGCCTGTTCGAGGCTGTCGACGCGGACGATGCAGAGCACCGGGCCGAAGATTTCCTCCTGGTAGATGCGCATGCCCGGGGTCACGTGGTCGAACAGGGTACCGCCGACGAAGTAGCCATCCTCATGGCCGGCGACGCGATAGTCGCGGCCATCCACCACCAGCTTCGCGCCAGCGGCAACGCCGTCGTCGATATAACCGACCACCTTGTCGCGAGCGGCGGCGGTGACCAGCGGGCCCATGTCCAGGCCGTTACAGGTGCCGGCACCGACTTTCAGGGCCTGGATCTGCGGGACGATCTTCTCGACCAGCGCATCGGCGATCCGGTCACCCACGCAAACGGCCACGGAGATCGCCATGCAGCGCTCGCCACAGGAGCCGTAGGCCGCGCCCATCAGCGCGCTGACGGCGTTGTCCAGGTCGGCGTCGGGCATCAGCACGGCATGGTTCTTGGCGCCTCCCAGGGCCTGGACGCGCTTGCCGCGCTTGGCGCCCTCGGCATAGATGTATTCGGCGATGGGGGTGGAACCGACGAAACTGAGGGCCTTGACCTCCGGCGCTTCGATCAGCGCGTCCACCGCTTCCTTGTCGCCATGCACGACGTTGAGCACGCCCTTGGGCAGGCCGGCCTGGTGCAGCAGTTCGGCGATGAGCAGGGTAGAGCTGGGGTCGCGTTCGGACGGCTTGAGGATGAAGCAGTTGCCGCAGGCGATGGCCAGCGGGTACATCCACAGCGGGACCATGGCCGGGAAGTTGAACGGGGTGATTCCGGCAACGATGCCCAGCGGCTGGAAGTCGCTCCAGGCGTCGATGTTGGGGCCGACGTTGCGGTTGTATTCGCCCTTGAGCAATTCCGGCACGCCGCAGGCGTACTCGACGTTTTCGATACCGCGCTTGAGCTCCCCGGCCGCATCTTCGAGGGTTTTGCCGTGTTCTTCGCTGATCAGCCGGGCGATTTGCGCTTCGTTCTGCTCCAGCAGTTGCTTGAAACGGAACATGACCTGGGCACGCTTGGCCGGCGGGGTGTTGCGCCAAGACGGGAAGGCGGCCTTGGCCGAGTCGATGGCCTGTTGGACGGTGGCGCGATCTGCCAGGGCGACCTGGTGGATGGCCTGCCCGGTGGACGGGTTGTAGACGTCGGCGTGGCGGCCGCTGCCGGGGATGCGTTCGCCGTGGATCAGGTGCGGAATCTGGGACATGAGGTGGCTCCGTTGTGGTTGTCGGTGTTCGCCTTGGTGACTGAGGGGCGTTTCCACAGGCGGCGACGTGGTCAATCTGTGCGCATCAGGCGAATAAATTCGCCCCCTACAGGTATCAACTCAACCCGTTCAATACTTCCCCCACCGCATCGAACACGCGGTCGAGGTCTTCCGGCTTGGCGTTGAAGGTCGGGCCGAATTGCAGGGTGTCGCCACCGAAGCGCACGTAGAAGCCGGCCTTCCACAGGGCGATGCCGGCCTCGTAGGGGCGGACGATGGCGTCGCCGTCGCGCGGGGCGAGCTGGAGAGCGCCGGCCAGGCCGCAGTTGCGGATGTCCACCACGTGCCTGGTGCCCTTCAGGTCGTGGATGGCCTTCTCGAAGTACGGGGCCAGGGCGGCGGCCTGCTGCACGAGGTTGTCCTTCTCCAGCAGCTCCAGCGCGGCGAGGCCCGCGGCGCAGGCCACGGGGTGGGCGGAGTAGGTGTAGCCGTGGGTGAATTCCACCGCGTAGTCCGGCGTCGCCTGGTTCATGAAGGTCTGGTAGATATCACGGCTGGCGATCACCGCCCCCATGGGGACGGCGCCGTTGGTGATCTGCTTGGCGACGTTGAGCAGGTCCGGGACGACGCCGAAGTATTCCGCGCCGCTGTAGGCGCCCATACGGCCGAAACCGGTGATCACTTCGTCGAAGATCAGCAGGATGTTGTGCTGGTCGCAAATCTCGCGCAAACGCTGCAAGTAGCCCTTGGGCGGCACGATGACGCCGGCGGAGCCGGACATGGGCTCGACGATCACCGCGGCGATGTTGGAAGCGTCGTGCAACTCGATCAGCTTGAGCAGTTCGTTGGCCAGCTCCACGCCGCCGGTCTCGGCCATGCCCTTGGTGAAAGCCAAGCCGGGTTGCAAGGTGTGCGGCAGGTGGTCGACGTCCATCAGCGCGCCAAACATCTTGCGGTTGCCGCCGATGCCGCCGAGGGAGGTGCCGGCGACGTTGACGCCGTGGTAGCCACGGGCACGGCCGATCAGCTTGGTCTTCGCCGGCTGGCCTTTCAGGCGCCAGTAGGCACGGGCCATCTTGATGGCGGTGTCGGCGCATTCGGAGCCGGAATCGGTAAAGAACACATGGTTCAGGTCGCCCGGCAGCAGGTCGGCGATCTTCTCGGCGAGCTTGAAGGACAGCGGATGGCCGTATTGGAAGGCCGGGGCGTAGTCGAGGGTGCCGAGCTGCTTGGCCACGGCCTCCTGGATTTCCTTGCGGCTGTGCCCGGCGCCACAGGTCCACAGACCGGAGAGGCTGTCATAGACGCGTCGGCCCTGGTCGTCGATCAGCCAGCTGCCTTCGGCGCCGACGATGATCCGCGGGTCGCGCTGGAAGGCGCGGTTGGCGGTGAAGGGCATCCAGTGGGCGTCCAGCTTGAGCTGGCTGGCGATCGACGGAGCGTTGGTCTGCGGCATGTTCATCGGCGGCCTCGCAAGGTGCGGTTCATTGTTCTTTGAGGGAGCGAACTCATTCGCTTCCCGCAGGAGGTGTTGCCGAGGACAGTGCCACGGACATAAAGTCGGTAAAACCTGACTTTTCCGATCTTTTGTTCACTGATTACTAAACTTATGAGCACACGCCGCGCCGATCCGCTGGCCCAGGTCAGCGATTTCGATATCCGTCTGCTGAAGCTGTTCCGCACTGTGGTGGACTGCGGGGGCTTTTCAGCCGCCGAGAGCGTGCTGGGCATCGGCCGCTCGGCCATCAGCCAGCAGATGAGCGATCTGGAGCAGCGCGTCGGCTTGCGTCTGTGCCAGCGCGGGCGTGCCGGCTTCGCCCTGACCGAGGAAGGCCGAGAGGTGTATCAGGCCTCGCAGCAGTTGCTCAGTGCGCTGGAGACCTTCCGTACCGAGGTGAACGGCCTGCACCGGCAACTGCGCGGCGAGCTGAACATCGGCCTCACCGACAACTTGGTGACCGTGCCGCACATGCGCATCACCCATGCCCTGGCGCGGCTGAAGGAGCGCGGACCGGAGGTGCGCATCCAGATCCGCATGATTCCACCCAGCGAAGTGGAACAGGGTGTACTCGACGGCCGTCTGCACGTCGGCGTGGTGCCGCAGGCATGAGCGCTGTCCGGGCTGGAATACGCGCCGCTGTACGACGAGCGCTCGCAGCTCTACTGCGCGGTGGGCCATCCGCTGTTCTATGCGGACGAAGCGCAGCTCAGCGACGAACGCCTGAACGGCCAGGACGCCATCGCCCCGACCTTCCGCCTGCCGGCGGAAATCCAGGCTCATTACCAGGCACTGAACTGCACGGCCAGCGCCTCGGACCGCGAAGGCATGGCCTTCCTGATCCTCACTGGGCGTTACATCGGCTACCTGCCGGACCACTATGCCCGTCAATGGGTGCAGGAAGGCCGCCTGCGCGCATTGAAGCCGGCGACACGCTTCTATGACCTCAGCCTGGCCTCGGTGACCCGCAAGGGACGGCGACCGCATCTGGTGCTGGAGAGCTTTCTCGAGGCGCTGGCGGAGACGGGATGAGCGGGCGGCTCGATTACCCTCTCCCGTGAACGGAAGAGAGGAGCGATGACGTGCATCGGCATCACGTCCAGGTTCGGACTGCCCCCTCTTCCATTTATGGGAGAGGGCTGGGGAGAGGGCATCTCACGCCCCCACCCGCCGCCGCAACTCCAGCACGGCCTCCCGCGCCCGAGCGCCGAGTTCCTGCAGATCGAGGCCCGGAATACGGTCGTCTTCCACCACCCGCCGCCCCCCACCAGTAAAGCTCGCAGGTGCGGTCGGCCAGCGCCGATCACCGGGCCCAGCGCCGGATCGTGCAGGCCGAAGTAACGGGGATCGCCCAAGTGGAATACGGCGATGTCCGCCGCCTGGCCGATCTCCAGCGTGCCCAGGGCGTCCAGGCCAAGCACCCGGGCGCCGCCGGCCGTGGCCCAGCGCACCACGTCCTCCGCCGCCACCGCCTGAGCGCCGCCCTCTTCCGTGCCGCCATCACAGCGCGGCCGTGCGCGCTCGCCGGCCTTGGCGCGCTGTAGCAGCCAGGCGGCGTGGGTCTCGCTGATCATGTCGCAGGCCTCGTGGGACGCCGCGCCATCTACGCCGAGGGAAACGCGCACGCCGACCGCTTCCAGCGCCGCCAC
>CBFGOS010000203.1:0-4569 GCA_965650425.1 uncultured Lysobacter sp.
GGACGGCGTGAGGAGGCCCGACATGCTGAATCACACCCGCCGCGGTTCCACCGCCGCGCTGCTCGCGACACTTTCGACGCTTGCCGTGGCCGTATCCGTGGCTGCGCCCACGCCCGCACCCGCGCCGGTCGCCACGGCGGCCTTCGCCGACGAGTTCGACACGCCCGCCTCGCTGCAACACTGGACCAGTTTCGAGGCCGCCCACGGCTGGCCGGATCATGCGCGGCGTGTCGAAGTGAAGGACGGCGTGCTCGAGCTGGTGCCGTGGACCAGCGGCTGGTACGCCGAGTTCCATGCACCGTTCCTGCATCGCGAGATCAGCGGCGACTTCCTCGTCACCACGCGCATTGCCGCCAATGGGGTGAACGGCGAAGTGCCGACGTCGGCGTGGTCGTTGGCCGGGCTGATGGTGCGCGAGCCGCGTGCGGTCACGCCGCAAAGCTGGGAGCCGCGCGCGGAGAACTGGCTGTTCATCACCACCGGCGTCGCCGACCGCATCGACACGCCGGTGTTCGAGTCCAAGACCACGGTCAACTCGCGCTCCAACCTCAAACTTCGCCCGGCTCGGGCCGGTTGGGCGGAGCTGGGCATCGCGCGGATCGGGCCGACCTTCCTGCTACTGGTGCGACAGGGCGACGAGCCTTGGCGCGTCCACGAACGCTTCTACCGCATGGACCTGCCCCGCACGGTGCAGGTGGGCCTGGTCGCCTATACCGACTGGGACAGCGCCGGTGAGCTGCAGAAGGATCCGCAGCGCTTCAACACCACGGTGATGCGCGATGGCAAGCCGGATCTGGTCGCGCGCGTCGACTGGCTGCGCTACCGGCCGCTGCCGCGTCAGGCCGGCCTGGATGCGCGCGCGCTCAGCGACCATGCGGTGAGCGATCAAACGCTGCTGGCATTGATCCAGCCGTGACCGGTCGCAACCACGCGCCACGGGCCAACTTCGACCCCACTGCAGCTTCGGCGGCGGAGCAGGTATAACAGCGCATGCCCACGATCCTGGTCATCGACGACAACCCCGCGGTCGCCACGGCGCTGGAGACGCTGTTCTCGCTGCACGACATCGACACGCGGGTGGCGGCATCGCCCGACGCCGGGCTCGCGCTGTTGGCGCGCGAGCCGGTCGACCTGGTGGTGCAGGACATGAACTTCCAGGCCGATACCACCTCGGGCGAGGAAGGCCTCGCGCTGTTCGAGCAGATCCGCGCGCACCATCCGGACCTGCCCGTCATCCTGCTCACCGCGTGGACGCATCTGGAAAGCGCGGTGGATCTGGTCAAGGCCGGCGCCGCCGATTACCTGGCCAAGCCCTGGGACGACCGCAAGCTGCTGGCCACGGTCAACAACCTGCTGGAGTTGTCGCAGGCGCGGCGCGAACTCGCCCGCCACCGCGACGGCGAGCGTCGTCGGCGCAGCGCACTGGAGCGCGGCCACGACCTGCGTGGCTACGTTTTCGCCGATGCGGCCACCGAACGCGTGCTGTCGCTGGCCTGCCAGGTGGCGCGCTCCGAACTGCCGGTACTGGTCACCGGGCCCAACGGGGCCGGCAAGGAAAAGATCGCCGAGATCGTGCACGCCAACTCGGCGGTGAAGGCTGGGCCGTTCGTGGCGCTCAATTGCGGCGCACTGCCGGCCGACCTGATCGAAGCCGAGTTGTTCGGCGCCGAAGCCGGCGCCTACACGGGCGCGCAGCGTGCCCGCGAAGGCAAGTTCGAAGCGGCCGATGGCGGCACCCTGTTCCTCGACGAGATCGGCACGTTGCCGCCCGCCGGGCAGGTGAAGCTGCTGCGCGTGCTCGAGACCGGGCGCTTCGAGCGCCTCGGCAGCAACCGCGAGCGCCAGGTCAAGGTGCGCGTGGTCAGCGCCACCAACGCCGACCTGCCCGCGTTGATCCGCGCCGGGCAATTCCGCGAGGACCTGTACTACCGGCTCAATGCCATCGAGCTGGTGCTGCCTCCGTTGGCCGACCGCCCCGATGACATCCTGCCCTTGGCACGCCACTTCATGCCCGAGGGCAAGCGTCTGGACGTGGCTGCCGAACGCGCGTTGCTGGCCCACCGCTGGCCGGGCAACGTACGCGAGTTGCGCAACGCCATCCAGCGCGCGGCGTTGCTCGCGACCGGCACGGTGATCGGCGCCGGTGACCTGGGCCTGCCCGCGATGGCGCACCCGACACCGGTGGCCGCCGGCAACGGGCAGGGCAACGGCGACGAGCCCGACCGCGCCACGATCGAAGCCGCGCTGCAGCGCCATGGCGGCGTGCTCGCACAGGCCGCGCAGGAGTTGGGCCTGTCGCGCCAGGCGCTGTACCGGCGGCTGGAGCGGCTCGGCCTGCGCCGCGACGACTCCCCGCGCGCCTGAGAGCCGCCGCATGCGCCTTCGCCAACGCCTGCCGCTGAGCCTAGTCTTCAGTGCGATCGCCCTGGCCTACATGACCGCCTCGGTCGCGCTGGCCTGCGTCCTGGTCCGCTGGATTGCCTCGCCGGTGGTTGCCGCCGCGGTGGCGGTGCTGGCGCTGGCACCCTTGCTGGTCTACCACGTGCGTCGCGCGTTCGCGCCGATGCGCTCGCTGTTCCGCGCGCTGGCCGGCACCGTGGGCAGCTACCGCGACGGCGATTATGGCTTCAGCCTGTCCTGGGCCGGCGGCGGCGAACTGGGCGACCTGGTCGCCAGCCACAACGCCCTCGGCGATGCCCTGCGCGAACAGCGCCTGGCCTTGGTGCAACGTGAGTTGCTGCTCGACACCATCGTGCAGAACACGCCGGTGGCGATGTTGCTGCTGGACCCGGCACGCCACGTCGTGCTCGCCAACCTGGCCGCACGCAAACTGCTGGGCGAAGGGCGGCGGCTGGAAGGCCACGGCTTTGACGCATTGCTCGCCGCGGCGCCACCCGCCATGCGCGACGCCTTCGAGCGCGGCGGCGATGGCATGTTCAGCATCGGTGACGAGGATGATGAGGACATCTATCACCTCTCGCGCCGCCGCTTCCGCCTCAACGGCCGCGAACACGAACTCGTGTTGCTGCGGCAGCTGACAGCCGAACTGCGCAGGCAGGAAGTGCACACCTGGAAGAAGGTGATCCGGGTGATCAGCCACGAACTGAACAACTCGCTGGCGCCCATCGCATCGCTGGCCCACTCGGGCGCTGAACTGCTGCGCCGCGGCCAACCCGAACGCGTGCCGGCGGCGTTGGCCACCATCGAGGAGCGCGCCCGCCATCTGGAGGGCTTCATCCGCGGCTACGCGCGCTTTGCCAAGTTGCCCGCGCCGCGCACTGAACCGGTCGACTGGCCGCGCTTGATCGCGCAGCTGCGCGACCAGGTGGTGTTTGCGGTGGACGGTCCGGTCCCGGCGGGCAGTGTGCGCGTGGACGCCGCGCAGTTCGAGCAGGCGCTGCTCAACCTGATCAAGAACGCCCACGAGTCCGGCTCGCCCGCCGCCGACGTGCAGGTCGCCATCCGGCGTCTGCCCGAAGATTGGCGGATCGATGTACTCGACCGCGGCCAGGGCATGAACGACGCGGTGCTGGCCAACGCGCTGCTGCCGTTCTATTCGACCAAGCGCAACGGCACCGGCCTGGGGCTGGCGTTGGCGCGCGAGATCGCCGAAGCACACGGCGGTCGCATCGCCCTGCTCAATCGCGAGGGCGGTGGGCTGTGCGTCAGCCTGACCATGCCCGCGTGACCCCAACAAGTCTGGATAGTTCCTGAATAGGGGCGTTCATAATTCAGGGGGCGTTGAAAGTCACTGCGGATACTGGCCCGCAACCGGTCCGCCCGATTCCCCCGACGGGCGTCTCCGACCGGCCCCTATACAAGAATGAGGCTTAGACCATCATGAAGCGTTCCCTGCTTGCCCTGACCCTGCTGGCCGCCCTGCCGTTCGCCGCTTCGGCTGCCGATGGCGTTTCCTACACCTACGTCGAGGGTGGCTACACCGCGACCAACACCGATGCCGGCGACGCCGACGGCTGGGCCATCAAGGGCTCGGGCGCCGTTGCCCCGAACTTCCACATCTTCGGTGAGTTCGACAAGCAAGAGATCGAGAACACCAACTTCGACGTCGACCACTACCGCGTCGGCGTGGGCTACAACCGCGACATCACCGCCAACACCGACCTGCTGACCCGCGTGGCGTACGAGAAGTACGACGCCGGGCAGGGCATCGACTTCGACGGCTACAGCGTCGAAGCCGGCGTGCGCTCGGCGCTGGCCCCGAACTTCGAAGGCTACGCGCTGGCCGGTTACGAAGACGGTGACTCCTACGACGGCGAGTTCTACGGCCGTGTGGGTGGCCAGGTGAAGTTCAACCAGCAGTGGGGCCTGTCGGGCGACGTGAAGTTCATCGACGGCGACACGCAGTACTTCGTCGGCCCGCGCGTCAGCTTCTAAGCCGCGCACCGCAAAACGCAGTACCTATCGCGACATCTCTCTCTCCCCCGAAACGTCGCGATACGAAGCCCGGCTCCGGCCGGGCTTCTTTTTGCCTGCGAAAAACTCGCATTGTGATGGGCATCACGCATCAATACCGTGGCGGCGCCGCATCGCGGCACGGGAGGCCGAGCG
>CBFGOS010000204.1:0-4567 GCA_965650425.1 uncultured Lysobacter sp.
CACCACCGGGGCAGGCGACGCATTCAACGGGGCGCTCGCCGCCCCGGTGGTGTCCACGGGCGTCACCGGCGCGGCCGACATGCGGTAATGCGCCGCCGCGTCGCCGCGCAGGTTCCCCTCCGGATGCGAGACGAAACAGCCCGCGGCACCCAGCGTGATCACCACCGTGGCCTGGGGCTGCCACTGCCGGCAAAGCGCGTGCAGGTCGGCATCACCGCGTGCGGCCAGTCCGTCCGGATCCACGGCCTGACCACGATCACGCGCCAGGTGCGCACAGAATTCGGTCTCGTTCGGCGTGGCCACCTCGACATGCGCCCACAGGCCTGCCGGCACGACGGCATTCGCCGGTGCCGGGTTCAGCATGGTCATGACCCCGGCGGCATGGGCCGTCCGCAGCGCCGCCGCCACCGCCGTGATCGGTGACTCCAGTTGCGCCAGCACCACGGCGGATGTTTCGATCCGCGCGCGCTGTGACTCGACGAAGGCGGCCGAAAGGGTGCCATTGGCACCCGCCCCGATGACGATGCTGTTGCGCCCGGCCGCATCCACGTAGATGCCGGCCGTGCCGGTGGGCAGCGCGCTGCATTCCTCACACAGGTCGATGTCGTCGGCGACGGCGAGGGCACGCGCCCATTGTGCGCCCACGTCCTCGCCCAGCGCACACACGAATGCGGTGTCCGCCCCGGCCCGTGCGGCGGCCGTGGCTTGGTTGAAACCCTTGCCGCCGGGTCCGGTACTGTACTCGCCGCCCAGGGTCTGGCCGGGAACGGGCAGCTCGGCGCAGCGCCACACGTGGTCGACGTTGAACGACCCGACCACCGTCACGCGCCCCTTCCCGGCCATGCGGTCAGCCAAACTGGGTCAGCACGCCGGCGATGGTCGCCGTCATCAGCGTGGCAATGGTGCCGCCCAGCACCGCGCGCAGCCCAAACCGCGCCAGGTCCTGGCGCCGGTCCGGCGCCAGCCCACCGATGCCACCGATCTGGATGGCGATCGAACTGAAGTTGGCGAAGCCGCACAGCGCGTAGGTGGCGATCAGTTTGCCCTGTTCGGTCAGCGCCACGCCTGCCACCTTGCCGTTGACGATGTCCGCCAGCTGCAGGTAGGCAACGAACTCGTTGATCACGATCTTCTGGCCGATCAGGCCGCCGACCAGTGTCGCGTCCTGCCACGGCACGCCAATCAGCCAAGCCACCGGGGCCAGCACGTAGCCGAGCAGGGTGGCCATGTCGGTCGGCTTGCCCAGCATCGCCTGCAGGCCGGTGACTTCACCGATCCAGGTCAGCGGCCAGTTGAGCAGCGCGATCAGCGCAATGAACGCCAGCAGCATCGCGCCGATGTTCAGTGCCAGCCGCAGGCCGTCACCAGCGCCGGCCGCCGCCGCGTCGATGATGTTGCTGGTCGTCTTCTCGACTTCCATCTTGACCGTGCCGCGGGTCAGCGGCGTGCCGGTTTCGGGAATCAGCAGCTTGGCGACCACCATCGTGGCCGGCGCGGCCATGATCGACGCTGCCAGCAAGTGCTTGGCGTAGTACGCCTGCTGCTCGGGATCGCCGCCGCCCAGCATGCCCACGTAAGCCGCCAGCACACCGCCCGCGATGTGCGCCATGCCGCCGATCATCATCGTGATCAGCTCCGACTCGGTCATCCGGCTGATGTACGGACGCACCGTCAGCGGGGCCTCGGTCTGGCCGATGAACACGCTGGCGCACACGCTGGTGGTCTCCGCGCCGGACACCCGCATCACCTTGGTGATGGCCCAGGCCATGGCGCGCACGATCGCCTGCATCACGCCCAGGTGGTACAGCACGCTCATCAGTGCGGCGAAGAAGATGATGGTGGGCAGCACCTGGAACGCGAAGATGAACCCGTACTTCGACGTGTCCATGAGGCCGCCGAAGATGAAGTTGGAGCCCGCATTGACGAAGCTCAGCACCTTCACGAAGCCGTGGCCCAGCGCATCGAACACGTCGCGGCCGCCCGGGACCAGCAGCACGACGGCCGCGAAAGCCACCTGCAATGCGACGCCGGTGGCGACCAGGCGCCAGTCCACCGACTTGCGGTTGTTCGAGAAGAGCCAGGCCAGTCCGATCAGGACGACGAGACCGAACAGGCCAAAGGCCACTCGGGTGATTGCTTCCACGTGACGGTTTCCCCACGGCCGGACGCGGCCGTATGTCGGCGCAGCCTAGTGCAGGCCCCGCGTGAACGGCAAGCCGCCGCGCCTCTGGCGGGGTCAGCCGTCGCGCGCCACGACCCGGTTGCGCCCTTCCAGTTTTGCCGTCTGCAGGCGTTGGTCGGCCCGTCGCAGCAGGCGTGACAGGTCCTGTCCGTCCTGCGGAAACCCGGCGATGCCCGCACTGAAGGTGATGGACCACGGGGCCCCACCACGTTCCGCCTCGAACGGGCGCTCACCCAGCATGCGACGGATTGCGTCCACGCGTTCCCAGGCCGTGCCCACCGGCTTGCGAAGCACCATCACGAATTCGGCGCCACTGACCCGCACCAGTTGCTCGCCCGCTTCCAGCTGGCCACGCAGCGACGCCACCACATGCCGCAGCGCGCGGTCGCCCGCGTGCTGGCCCAGCTCGTCATTGATCCGCTTGAAGTGGTCGAGGTCCAGCATCGCGACGCTGAGGCTGCCACCTTCCCGTTTCACCACGTCCAGCAGCTGCGGCACCCGGTGCATCAACCAGGTGCGGTTGGGCAGCCGCGTGAGGCCATCGGTACCGGACATCTCCACCAGTCGCTGCATCCGGTACACCACCATGATCGTGACCCCGGTGACGATGGCCAGCAGGATCAGCCGCTGCACCTGGTTGCCCACGGTCACGGCCCCGTACTCGGCCGACATCAGCTGTTCCGGCGAACCCGCGACCGCGAACACCGCGGCCACGAGCAGCCCGTACTGCCCCACCGCCAACGCGCCTGCCAACAGGGTGGTGCGACCGTCGTTGCGCAGCGCCGTCACCAGGATGGCCAGCACGTACCCGCACCACACCACCATGCTGTTCAGGCCCGATGGCAAGTGGTTGTCGGCCAGCGCCACCAGCACCGCCGTGGTGGTGGTGACATCGAAAGTGGTGGTGGCAAACGGCAGCCAGCGATACCGTCGCCGCCGTCGCGCCAGCCCCAGCCAGACCTGGGCGATGACGTTGAGGAACACCGCCCCCGCCAGTCCGATCATGGTCTCGGCCACCGTGCCGCCGGTCAGGTTGTTCACCAGCGGCAACAACAACAGCAGTCCCGCCACGACCACGCGGAGGCGGGCCACGAGCAGTTCGCCGGTTGCCCCTACCTCCAGCATCATTTCGTCGGGCCGCGCCAGCAGCGCTGCACCGAGATTGCGGATGGCTCTGGTGGCGTCGGACATGCAATGCGCCGCTATGGACTCGCGGGGAGCATAGCGCCCCCGCCGTGATCGGTGTCAGTCAGCTGCCAATCCCGCGCAACGCCACCCAGACCGCCAGTCCGAAGAACACGGCCGCGGCCGTGTAGCGTGCCGCTTTCAATGGCAGGCGGTCGGAGAAGCGGCTGCCGAGCGCCACCACCGGCACGTTGGCCAGCAGCATGCCCACGGTAGTGCCGGCCACCACCGACCACAACGGCTCGTAGTTGGCCGCCAGCAGGATCGTCGCCACCTGCGTCTTGTCGCCGACTTCGGCCACGAAGAACGCCAGCGTGGTGGCAATGAACGCGCCACGAGCCGGCAACGCGCCATCATCGTCGTCCAGCGTATCGGGCTTCAGCGTCCACAGCGCCACGCCAAGGAAGCTGGCCGCCACGACCCAGCGCAATACCTCCGGCTTCAGCCAGTCGGCGGCCAGCGCACCCAGCCAGGCCGCAAGGGCGTGGTTGAGTAGCGTGGCGACGAGGATGCCACCCACGATGGGCCAGGGCTTGCGGAAGCGGGCGGCGAGCAGCAGGGCCAGCAACTGCGTCTTGTCGCCGATCTCGGCAACGGCCACGGTGCCGGTCGAAAGGAATAGTGCGTCCATCAGGTCTCCGGGGCCAGGCGATCGCGAATGACGCGAAGGCGGACGCCACGCGGCCCGGCCCGGGTACGCGCAACGCCTGCCTTCGGTCTTGCCCGAAGCCGTGCGTTGCCGCACCGGCCCCTCGCGCGCCATGGCCTGCCGGCCAAGTGTGTTGACGCGCACCCCCGCAGGGCGGGTGGGCTACTCCCCGGAGGAGGAAGAGTGCGCGCATTGTACCCGGCGGATGGCGGCCGCGCAGCTACACTGGCGGGCCTCCGTGTTCCGTATTCACCGGGAGTTGTCCATGCACTATCGCCGCCTCGGCTCATCCGGCTTGCAGGTGTCCGCCCTGTCCTTCGGTGCCTGGGTCACGTTTGGCTCGCAGATCGGTCGAGGCACCGCGCGCGAGCTGATCGCCACCGCCTGGGACCATGGCATCAACTTCTTCGACAACGCCGAGAGCTATGCCAAGGGCGAAGCCGAAACGGTGATGGGCGACGTCATTGCCGACCTGCGTCTGCCGCGCGATGGCTACTGCGTGTCCAGCAAGGTGTTCTTCGGCAGCGCCAGGGAGCCGCGGCCCACGCAGA
>CBFGOS010000205.1:0-4553 GCA_965650425.1 uncultured Lysobacter sp.
TAGGCGTAGGCGCGGTGGTGGCTGCGGCCGACGCGGCCGCGCAACTGGTGCAGCTGCGCCAGGCCGAACTTGTCGGCGCGGTTGATGATGATGGTGTTGGCGTTGGGGATGTCGATGCCCGACTCGATGATGGTCGACGCCAGCAGCACGTTGAAGCGTTGCTTGTGGAAGTCGAGCATCACGCGCTCCAGCTCGCGCTCGGGCATCTGGCCGTGGGCCACGCCGATGCGCGCCTCCGGCACCAGCTCCTCCAGTTGGCGCTGCATGCGGCCAATGCTTTCCACGTCGTTGTGCAGGAAGTACAGCTGGCCGCCGCGCGACAGCTCGCGCTGGAACGCCTCGCGCAGTTGCGCGTCGTCCCACGGCACCACGAAGGTCTGCACCGCCAGGCGGTGCGCCGGCGGGGTGGCGATGATGCTCAGGTCGCGCAGGCCGGCCATCGCCATGTTGAGCGTGCGCGGAATGGGCGTGGCGGTCAGGGTCAGCAGGTGCACGTTGGCGCGCAATGCCTTCAGCGCCTCCTTCTGCCGCACGCCGAAACGCTGTTCCTCGTCCACGATCACCAGGCCAAGGTCGGCGAACCGCACGTCCGGCTGCAGAAGCCGGTGGGTGCCGACAATGACGTCGATCTTGCCTTCGGCCACCTTGGCCAGTTCGGCCTCGATTTCCTTCTTGGACTTGAAGCGCGACAGCACCTCGACCTTCAGCGGCCAATCGGCGAAGCGGTCGCGGAAATTGCGGTAGTGCTGCTCGGCCAGCAGGGTGGTGGGCACCAGCACGGCCACCTGTTTGCCGCCGGCGGCGGCCACGAAGGCTGCGCGCACCGCGACCTCGGTCTTGCCGAAACCGACGTCGCCGCAGACCACGCGGTCCATCGGCTGGCTGGAGCCCAGGTCGCGGATCACCGCTTCAATCGAGGCATGCTGGTCGGGCGTTTCCTCGAACGGGAACGCGGCGGCGAACGGTTCGTACATCGCGCGGTCGACGTCGATGGCGAGGCCGGCGCGCGCCTGGCGCTTGGCCTGGATCTCCAGCAGCTCGGCGGCCACGTCGCGTACTTTTTCGGCCGCCTTGCGCTTGGCCTTGGTCCACTGCTCGCCGCCGAGCGAATGCAGCGGAGCGGTTTCCGGCGAGGCGCCGGAGTAGCGGTTGATCAGGTGCAGCTGCGCGACCGGCACGTACAAACGGTCGCCCTTCGCGTACTCGATCTCGAGGTATTCGCCCTTCTCGCCGCCGGCTTCGAGGACGATCAGGCCGCGGTAGCGACCCACGCCATGGTCCTCGTGGACGATGGGCGCGCCTTCGGTCAGCTCGCCCAGGTCACGGATGATCGCCTCGGGTTCGCGGCCGGCGCGCTTGCGGCGGCGCGGCTGCGAGGCACGCTCGGGGAACAGTTGGCGCTCGGTGAGTACCGCGATGGCCGGCGTGTCGATGGCAAAGCCGTCATCGAACGGCGCCACGGCAATGGCGAAGCGGGGCGTCGCATCGGCGAAGCCCGCCCAGTCGGCGACCACCGCAGGGCGCAACTCGGCGGCGGCCAGCAGTTCCATCAAGGCTTCACGGCGACCGGGTGAGTCGGCCGCGACCAGCACCCGGCCCGGGTAGTTGGCGAGGAACGACTTCAACGCCGCGCCCGGGGCGACGTCCTTGGCCGCGATCGGCAATGCCGGCGCCGGTTGGTCGCCCAGCGCCTGGGCGCGTTCGCGCTGCGGGTGGCCTTCGCCGCACAACTCGATGCGGTCGCCCTGGTTGAGGCGTTCGCGCAGTTGCTGGGGTGACAGGTAGAGCGCATCCGGCGGCAGGATCGGCCGCTCGATGTCGTGGCGGCGCTGTTCGTATCGCTCGCCGGTCTGGTGCCAGAACTGGTCGGCGGCGTCCAGGGCGCCGTCGGCAATCACCGGTAGTGCCGACGAGCCGAGATAGTCGAACAGGGTGGAGGTCTGCTCGAAGAACAGCGGCAGGTAGTACTCGATGCCCGCCGGCGCGGCGCCCGCCTTCAGGTCCTGGTACAAGGCGCTGCGCCGCGTGTCCAGGTCGAAGCGGTCGCGCAGGCCGTCCATCGCGCGCTTGAGCGCGGCGTCGTCGAGCGGCACCTCACGGCCGGGCAGCAACTTGACCGCATCGATCTTGTCCAGCGAGCGCTGCGATTCGGGATCGAAGCCGCGGATGGTGTCGATCTCGTCGTCCAGCAGCTCCACGCGGAACGGCATGTCCGCGCCCATCGGATACACGTCCAGCAGGCCACCGCGCACGGCGAAGTCACCCGGATCCAGCACCTGCGGCACGTTCCGGTAGCCCGCCGATTCCAGCCGGCGCTTCTCCGCATCCAGGTCCAGGCGCTGTCCGACGCGTACGTCGAAGCTGCCGCCCACCACGTGGCGCACCGGCGCGAGCCGCTGCAGCAACGTCTGCACCGGCACGACCACGATGCCGCGCTGCAGGCCTGGCAAGCGGTGCAGCGCAGCCAGGCGCTGCGACACGATGTCCGGGTGCGGGCTGAAGATGTCGTACGGCAGGGTCTCCCAGTCCGGGAAGGCCAGCACCGGGATGTCGGCCTGCGCGCCCAACAGCGTGTGCAGGTCGGCCTCCAGCTGGTGCGCGCCATGGTTGTCCTTGGCGACGACCAGCAGCGGCCCTGCGTGCGCGGCCGCCGCCGTCGCGAGGTGGAACGCCAATGCCGACGGCGAGGCTGGCTGCTTCCACCAGGCACGGGATTGGCCGGGCTTCGGCAGGGGCGGGGTGGGGAAACGCGGCTTGGACATCAGGTGCAATCCCGGGAAAACGTCAGCGGCGCCGGCGGACGTGCCCCCAGCGCGAAAGGGTGAAGTTTACGCGAGCGGCCTGCGGCGGCTTGGTGACGCCCAGGCGCGGGCACCCGGGGTCGGGACTGGTGCCGGAAGGGGCTCCAAGGGGACGTGGGCGCGTGCCGCGCTCAGTCGGCCTTCACGTCCTTCAACGTGAGGATCACCCGCACCAGCCCTTGGGCGTCCTGCTGGAATTCGCGCGAAAAGCCCATCGACTCCGCGAGCTCCAGCATCGGCAGGTTGTGCTCGAACACGTCGCCGTAAATGCGCTCGACCTTCTTCCCGCGCGCCCACTTCACCAGGCGGGTCATCAGGTAGCGACCCAGGCCCATGTGCGAAATGAAGTGGCTCACCAAAATGGCGAACTCGGCATCGGTGCCATTGTCGTCGATGGCGATGCGTGCCACGGCACCCACCAGCGCCTCGCCCGGCGGCTGCGGCTCGGCCGCAACCAGTGCGAACTCGGTCTTGGGGTTCAGTCGCGTCAGGCGCTCGGCCATTTCCGGCGTGAGCTCCTTCATCGAATACAGGAAGCGCTGGCGCACCTCTTCGGGCTGCAGCAACCCGAAGCTGGCACGGATCGGCTCGGCGTCCTCCGGACGGATCGGACGGATGAGCACTTCGCGACGGTTGGGGAGCACGAGCATCTCGTGCCAGGGAGGAAGTCGGTCTCGCGCAGCCATGGCCGGATATTGGCACACTGACGGTTAATAGCGTCTTCATCTGGTGCTTACACATGCAAGCCGCTGGGCTCCCGGTCCCGGACGGGGCGTCAGCCCCAACATTCGCGCAGGCACTTCGCTTCTGGTTCCTGCTGGGGTGGATCAGTTTCGGCGGTCCGGCGGGGCAGATCGCGATCATGCACGCCGAGTTGGTCGACAAGCGTCGCTGGGTCGACGAAGTCACTTTCCTGCGGGGGTTGAACTTCTGCATGTTGCTGCCCGGCCCGGAGGCGATGCAGCTGGCGACCTGGCTGGGGTGGCGGCTGCATGGCGTGCGCGGCGGGGTGGTGGCCGGCACCTTGTTCGTATTACCGGCCGCGGTGCTCCTGGCGCTGCTGTCCTGGGCGTACATGCGGTTTGGCGACGTGCCCGTCGTGGCGGGGGTGGTGTTTGGGCTGCAGGCAGCGGTGCTGGGGCTGATCGTCCATGCGGTGCAGCGGATCGGTTCGCGGGTGTTGCGCACTCCGTTTGCCGTGGGCCTGGCACTCTTCGCGCTGGTCGCGATTGGCTGGCTGCGCTGGCCGTTCCCGGTGCTGCTGCTGGTCGCGGCGTTGGCCGGGTGGGGGGTGTCGCGCTGGCGATCCGGCTGGCTGGCCGGGGTGGCGCATGTGCCGGGCTCCACGGTCGATGCTGCCCCGCCGGCGGGGGCGTTGCGGCACAGCCTGCTGGCGGCCCTCGTGTCGGGGCTGCTCTGGCTGGTCCCGATCGTGTTGCTGGGGGCCATGCTGGGGTGGGGCAGCACGGCCTTCGGCATGGGACTGTTCTTCAGCAAGGCCGCATTGGTGACCGTGGGCGGCGCGTACGCGGTGCTGCCCTACGTGGCCGAACAGGCGGTGTACCAGCACGGGTGGCTGGATGCGACCCAGATGCTGGCCGGGCTGGGGCTGGCGGAAACCACGCCGGGGCCGCTGATCCTGGTGCTGGAATTCGTGGGCTTTGTGGGCGGCTGGCAGCATCCGGACCTGGCGTCGCCGCTGGCGTCCGCGTTGCTCAGCCGCTCTGCTTCCCACTGCCGCCGCAGGAGTGC
>CBFGOS010000206.1:0-4486 GCA_965650425.1 uncultured Lysobacter sp.
GTCCGGGCCCAGGCAACGCGCATGACCGCGCCAGCCAGGGCCTCTGGCCGGAATTACTGCATGTGCCAGCCGTGGCTGATCACGAAGCTCTGCCCGGTCAGTGCCGCGCTGGGGAATTCGGTGAGGAAGCGCACCGTCTGCGCCACGTCCTCCACGGTGGTGAAGATGCCGTCCACTGTGCCGCCCAGCATGACGCGGCTGACCACTTCCTCCTCACTGATGCCCAACTCGCGCGACTGTTCGGGGATCTGTTTGTCGACCAGTGGAGTGCGCACGAATCCCGGACACACCACGTGGGTTCGCACGCCGCGCTTGCCGCCTTCCTTGGCCAGCGTGCGCGACAGCCCCAGCAGGCCGTGCTTGGCGGTCACGTAGGCCGACTTCAGCGGCGAGGCCAGGTGCGAATGCACCGAGCCCATGTAGATGACCGTGCCGCCGCGCGGTTTGCCGTCGGCACCCTCGGCGTACATGTACGGCAGCACCGCTTTCGTGGTCAGGAACGCGCCATCGAGGTGGATGGCCAGCATCTTCTTCCAGTCGGCGTACGCGAACTGCTCAACCGGATTCACGATCTGGATGCCTGCATTGGACACCAGGATGTCGATGCCGCCGAACTGCGCGGCCACGCCGTTGATGCCGGCGTTGACCGCGTCCTCGTCGGTGACGTCCATCGCCAGGCCCACGGCACGCCCGCCTGCAGCGGTGATTTCCGCGGCCACGGCATCGGCGCCGGCCTGGTTGAGGTCGGCGATGGCAACGATGGCCCCACCGCGCGCCAACTCCTGCGCGATTGCCTTGCCGATGCCGCTGGCCGCGCCAGTGACGACCGCGACCTTGCCTTCAATCGAACGCGTTCCAATCGAACCCATGGGGGGACTCCTCGTGGCGTCCGCCGCGTGGCGGACCCGGTGATTGAAGTGCGCCCTAGGGTGAGCGGCGCGTGTTACGCCAGTGTCTCGCACCGCGCCGGCAGCGACCATCGACCATTGGTACGTGCGCTGCCGTCCGGTGGCCCAGCCATCCGGACGGTGCCTTACCCGGGCGGACGGCAGCTCGTGCACCCCTCGGCCGGCACGCCGGCCCGCTGACCCGGTTCGTCAGTCCGCCTTTGCCGCATGCTGGCGAAGCTTCTCGGCCTTCTCGGCTTCCTGGCGCTCTTTCTTCTTCTCGGATTTGGGCTGGAGCATGGTGCCCGTGCACGCCGGCGAACCGCAGCGGCAGGCCCAGATTTCCTTCAGCCGCTTGGTGTGCTTCTCGGCCAGCGTGATGCCGTAGTTGTACGAGAGCTCTTCCCCCTTGGCGATGTTGCGGATGGCTTCAATGAAGACGCGGTCCTTGCGCGGATCGCCACCCTCGTCCTCTTCCAGCACCGCCTCACAGTTGGGGTCGCAACTGTGGTTGATCCACTTGGCCACGCCACCTTCGTAATTGGCGTCGATCACGTACTCGTCGTTGAGCGTGAACAGAAAGGTGTGCCCGGAGTCCGCATCGCCGGTGTCGCCCGCATCGACTTCCTCGTGCGTGCGGCGGCGGCCCTTGTACTCGACGACACGCTCGCCCTTCTTGATGGCTGCGGTGGCGAAAACCCCGTTGCCGTGGATGGCGGAACGGCGGGCGGCAATCTTGCTCGGCATGGGCGGGTCCGGTCGGTAGTTGGGTTGATTCTCGCTTACACAGCGCGTTTGCCCAAGCCATACACTGGGGCAAGCACACGGAGGCCCCCATGGACGCACGAGCGCACTGGCAGGATGAAATGCAGTCGGCCTGGCTGTATCGGCAGTTGGCCCAAGCGGAACCCGAGGCGCGGATTGGCGCGCTGTTCACCGAACTGGCGGGCGAGGCCGAAGCGCAGGCGCGCCAGTGGTGGCCCGAGGGCACCGCGGCCGACCTCCACCCGGATGCGCGCGCCCGCCTGGCCGCCGCACTGGCACGTCGGGTGGGACCTCGCCGCATCAAGCCATTGCTTGCCTCGCTGAAAGTGCGTGGCCTGTCCGCTTATGGCGCCGCGCCGCCGGGCCATGCCATGCCGCAGAGCCTGGAGGACGTGGGCCGCGGCCACCGGCAGTTTGGCGGCGGAAACCTGCGCGCCGCGGTGTTTGGCGTCAACGACGGCCTGGTGTCCAACGCCAGCCTGATCATGGGCATGGTCGGCGCCTCCGCCAGCACCGGCACCGTGTTGACCACTGGCATCGCCGGCCTGCTCGCCGGCGCGATGTCGATGGCCGCGGGCGAATTCGTCTCGGTGCGCTCGCAGCGCGAGTTGTTCGAGCACCAGATCGCGCTGGAGCGTGACGAACTGGAAAAATACCCCGAGGCCGAAGCCGAAGAGTTGGCCCTGATCTACCAGGCCCGCGGCGTGGCGCTGGACGAGGCGCGCGCGTTTGCACGCCGGTTGGTCGCCGACCCCAAGCACGCGCTCGATGTGCTGGCGCGGGAGGAACTGGGCCTCAACCCGGACGAGTTGGGATCGCCGACGGGCGCCGCCCTGTTCTCGTTCGGTGCGTTTACCGGCGGCGCGCTGGTGCCGCTGGTGCCGTTCTTCCTTGGGCTGCAATTGCCGTCCGCCGCCTTCGTGGGGGCAGCGCTGGCCGCGGCCGGCCTGTTTGCCACGGGCGCGGCGATGAGCCTGCTCTCGGGTCGCGGCCCGCTGGTCGGCGGATTGCGGATGCTCGCCATCGGCGGCGGCGCGGGCCTGCTCACCTATTTCATCGGCTCGCTGATGGGCGGGGTCGTCGGCTGAACAACCGCTTCAGGGTGCGTGGCCGGTTGGCAGGGCATTGCGCGTTCAAGGGGTTCACCCTCCCAATCGCGCTGCACATGAACAAGTCCGCTTTCCTTGCCGCCGCCCTCGCAACCCTGGCCGTGATGGGCTGTCAGCAGGCACCGTCCGCCGATGCCGCCCCGAACAACCTAGCCGCCGCCAAGGCCCCCTCCGACGCCGATCTGGTGGCCCGCGGCGAATACCTGGTTCGCATTTCCGGCTGCAATGACTGCCACACGCCCGATTACGGCCCGCGTCAGGGCGAGGTGCCCACGTCGGAATGGCTCGTGGGTTCCCCACTGGGCTTCAAAGGCCCGTGGGGCACCACCTACGCCACCAACCTGCGTCTGCGCCTGGCGGAGATGGACGAAACCCAGTGGTTGGACTTCAGCGCGAAGCTGAAGACCCGGCCGATCATGCCGGACTTCGCGGTGCGGGCCATGAGCGCCGATGATCGGCGCGCCCTCTATCGCTTTGTCCGCTCGCTGGGTCCGGGCGGCCAGCCAGCCCCGGCCTTCGTGCCGCCGGGCCAGCCCGCGCAGCCTCCGTACTTTGAGCTGGTGATGCCGACCCCGCCGGCAGGCGCACCGGCGCCCACGGCGGCTCCGGCAATGGATGCCGCTCTGGCACCGGCCGCTGCGCCGAAGGCCCCTGCCCAGGGTTGAACCGGCCCGCATGGCCGTACCGGGCCGGCGGGGCAAATCCGCCTGGCCGGCCCCAAGCTGAACCCCAGCCGGTGAGGGCGCCGCCCGCCCGGCGCCGTGCCAAAACCGCGCTTGGCCCTGGAGCGGATAAACCGTACAATTCCGGTACGGATTACTCCTTCCCCCGGCCATGCTCCGCGTTACCAAGCTCACCGACTATGCGACGGTCGTCCTGACCGTCCTCGCCGCCCAGTCCGACGCCGTGCTCAGCGCGTCGGAGCTGGCCGAGCGCGCGGGCCTGGAGCCGCCCACCGTCAGCAAATTGCTCAAGCCGCTGGCGCAGGCCGGGCTGGTGGAAGGGTTCCGCGGCGCCAACGGCGGCTACCGCCTGGCCCACCCCGCCGACACCATCACCCTGTTCGCCATCGTCGAGGCCATGGAAGGACCGCTCGGCATGACCGAGTGCAGCGTCCACGAAGGCAACTGCGGCATCGAAGAGCAATGCGGCATCCGTGCCAACTGGCGGCGGATCAACGATGTCGTGGCCGATGCCCTGCGCGCCGTGACCCTCGCGCAGATGCTGCAGCCGCCCCCCGACCCCCACGTTGCGAAGCGCATCGACCTGCGCCTCGCCTCCGCTTGAAACAGTAGGCAGCCCCATGGCCACCGAAGTCACTGACACCGCCCCGCTCGAGAATCGCGAGATCCACGAGCAGCTGGGCCGCAAATACGCCGCCGGTTTCATCACCGACATCGAATCCGATTCGCTGCCGCCCGGCCTGAGCGAGGACATCATTCGCGCGCTCTCCGCCAAGAAGGAGGAGCCGGAGTGGATGACCGAATGGCGCCTGGCCGCCTACCGGCACTTCCTCACCATGCCGATGCCGCACTGGGCCAAGCTCAACATCGCCCCGATCGACCTGCAGGCGCTGAGCTACTACAGCGCGCCCAAGGGCCCGAAGTACAAGTCGCTGGACGAAGTGCCGCAGGAACTGCTCGACACCTACGACAAGCTGGGCGTGCCGCTGCACGAGCGCGCCAAGCTGGCCGGCGTGGCGGTGGACGCGGTGTTCGACTCGGT
>CBFGOS010000207.1:0-4485 GCA_965650425.1 uncultured Lysobacter sp.
GGCCAGCGCGCCGGGGTCGCCGGCGTCGGCATCCACCGTCAGGCGGTGCGCCGCAACGGCGCCAAACAAGGCCTGCACGTCTTCCGGAAGGACGTGCGCACGGCCCAGCAGCAACGCATACGCACGCGCCGCGCGCAGCAGGGCAATGCCCGCGCGCGGCGACAGCCCGACGCGCACGCCGGGGTGATGCCGGCTGCGCGCCAGCAGGGCCTGCACGTAGCCGATGAGCGCATCGCTGGCGTGCACTGCGTTAACGGCCGCGCGAGCGGGGAGTACATCCTCGGCACCCAGTTGCGGCATGCTGCGGGCGATCAGGTCGCGCCGGTCGGCGCCCGCCAGCAGGTCTCGCTCGGCGGCTTCGCTGGGGTAGCCCAAGGCCAGCCGCAGCAGGAAACGGTCCAGTTGCGAGTCGGGCAGCGGATACGTACCCGAAAGATCGACCGGGTTCTGCGTGGCAATCACGAAGAAGGGTGACGGCAGGGCATGGCTCACGCCGTCGACCGTGACCTGGTGCTCGGCCATCGCCTCCAGCAGTGCGCTTTGGGTGCGGGGGGGCGCGCGGTTGATCTCGTCGGCCAGCAACACCTGGGTGAACACAGGGCCAGGGTGGAATTCGAAACGCCGTGCCTGCGGGTCGAACACCGACACGCCCACCACGTCTGCCGGCAGCAGGTCGGAGGTGAACTGCACGCGCTGGAACTCCAGCCCCAGCGTTGCGGCCAGCGCATGGGCGAGCGTGGTCTTGCCCAGGCCGGGCAGGTCCTCGATCAACAGGTGGCCGTCCGACAAAAGTGCGACGAAGGCCAGCCGCACCTCGTGGGGCTTGCCCAGCACCAGCTGGTTGACCTGCGCCTGCGCGCGGTCGAGGGCCTGGCGCAGTGCATCAGTTAGCATGCTCGCGCTCGAAGGGGATGCGGCCATCGTGGTTCTCCCGTATTCAGGCGGAGTGTAAGAGGTCTTGCTTCGATGGTGGATGTGCGGCGGTCACGCCTGGCGTTCCTGATCCTGTTTGCGGTGGCGCTGCTGGCGAAGCTGCTGGTTGCCGCGCGCCTGCCATTGTTCGTGGACGAGGCGTTCTACTGGCAGGAGGGACAGCATCTGGCCGCCGCGTACTCGGACCTGCCAGGCCTGACGGCGTGGCTGGCGCGTCTGGGCGTCGAAGTCGGCGGCGACAACGTGCTCGGTCTGCGCTGGCCTTTCCTGCTGATGGCCGCGTTGGTTCCCTGGCTGATGGTCGCGCTCGCGCGCCGCGAGTTTGGCGACGCAGTGGGTTGGCAGGCCGGCAGTCTTTCGCTGCTGTTGCCGCTGGCGGGCACGCTTGGCCTGCTGGCATTGCCTGACGTCGCGATGGCGCTTGCGACGATGCTGTGCCTGGATGCCGGTGCGCGGCTGGTGCGGGCGGTCCATCCCAGGGCGGCGCTTGAACTGGCCGCCGGCCTCGCACTTGGAGCCCTGAGCCACTACCGCTTCATCGCCGTGATTGGCGTGGGGTTCCTCGCGCTGTTGTGGCTGCCGGAGGGGCGGCGCGCATTGCGCAGCGCCTGGGTGTGGGCGGCGATTGCCGTCGGCGCCCTGGCGTGGCTGCCACTGCTTGCCTGGAACCTCCAGAACGCCGACGCGGGGTTGCGTTTCCAGTTGGTGGACCGGCACCCCTGGGCGTTCCATGCGGACGGTCTGTGGTTCATCGCAATCCAGGCACTGTTGGCCACTCCGCTCCTGCTGGTCGCCATGGTCGTGGCATCGCGGCGAGGAGCGCGGGATGCGCGGCCAGCGGCGCGCTACCTTGCCTGCAGTGGCGGCCTGCTGGTGTTGGCGTTCTTCCTGTTGGGGTTCGTCGCCGACAATGAGCGCGTGAGTTTCCACTGGCCATTGCCGGGCTACCTCGCGTTGTTGCCGCTGGTGCCGGCCACGCTGGCGACGTGGTCGCCCGCGATGCGTCGCGCCGCCTGGGCGGTCGTCGCGATGGGGTTCGCCGCGGTACTGGCCTACTACGCCGCCGTTTCCATTCCCGAACTGCGAACCCGCGCCGCAACGGGCAAGGGATACCCGGAGAATTTCGCAGGATGGGACGTGCTTGCCGACACGGTGCGTCGCGAACGGTCTGGCTTGCCGCGGGATGCCCGGATCCTCGCGGACAATTTCAAGATTGGCGCAGAACTGGGATTCGCACTGGGCGACCCCCGTATTCCCGTGCTCGATCATCCGCTCAACCACCACCACGGCCGCGCCCCGCAGCTGCACCTTTGGGGATTGCACCGCGATGCCGCCACGGGTCCGGGCGATGGCCCGCTGCTTCTGGTGGTGGGCGCCACCGACGTCCCCTACAAGCAGTTGCTGGAGCGCTTCCATGCGCTCTGCGACATCGTGGGGCCGCTCCCCGCACCGCAGGTCCTCAATATCGACCACGGACGCCGTCGCTTCCTGCTGTTCCGGCTGGATGGCCGGGCGTCCGGGCCTTGTACGACCCCCGCCCTGGCGTGGCTGGATGCACCGGAACCCGGTGCCATGATCGCGCGCCAGTTCGATGTGCGCGGTTGGGCATTCAAGGACGGCGTTGGTCTGCGCCGGGTGGAGGTGCTGCTGGATGGACGGCCGGTGGGGGAGGTGCCCTATGGCCAACGCGACACCGGCGTCGCCGCCTTCTGGAAGATTTCGACGGATGCGTCACATCCCCACGTGGGATTTGGCGGCAGTGTCGATCTGGGCGATGTCGCCTCCGGGCAGCATTGGCTGGGGCTTCGCCTGCACGGTCGCGATGGCAGCGTGGAGGAATGGGCCGAGCAGCCGGTACACGTGCGCTAAGGGGCACCTTCGCTCGAAACGCGCGGAAGTTCACGTCAAGCGGGGAACGCGCCCGCGAAAGGGCGTTACGGGACCTGGTAGCCGGCCTCACGCAGCAGCCGTGCCGTGGCGATCATCGGCAGCCCGATCAAAGCCGTCGGATCGCTCGATTCGATCGCGTCGAACAGGCCAATCCCCAGCCCTTCCGACTTGAAGCTGCCGGCGCAGTCGTAAGGCTGCTCGGCGTCCACGTACCGCTGGATTTCATCGCCGGTCAACCTCCGGAAGCGCACCGTCGTGGTGTCCAGGAGCGCGTGGGCGCACCCTTCCGGTCGGACGAGGCAGAGCCCGGTGCGGAACCGGACCTCCCGCCCCGACATGCTCGCCAACTGGGCGATGGCAGCCTCGCGGCCCCCCGGCTTGCCCAGCGCGCGGCCGTCCAGTTCGGCCACCTGGTCGGAACCGATCACGCAGGTGCCAGGGTGGGTGGAGGCGACGGCGCGCGCCTTGGCCTCGGACAGGCGAAGCGCCACGTCGGTGGGCGTCTCGCCGGGGAGTGGGGTCTCGTCGGTTTCCGGCCGGGCGGTGTCGAACGGCAGGCGCAGGCGGGCCAGCAGGTCACGCCGGTACACCGACGTCGAGGCAAGAATCAGCGGGGTCATCGGTCAGGGCGTCGTCGTGCGGGCCCGGTCGATGCGGGAAAGCTGCTGGTCGATGCGTTCGCGTGCGGCGTCGATCGAAGCGCGGACTTCGGTGAGTCGGTCCAGTGAGGCCTCCTGTCCATGGTCACGCAGCCACATGCGTTGGCGTAGCATCTCCCGCATGGCTTCCCGCACCGGATCCTGCCCTTCGTCGCCAGTGACGGCTTCGATCTCGGCCCGAGCGGTACGCAGCCGCGCCTCCAGCGCGTCCGCGGCGTCCAGCAGCTCGCGGACGGCCCGCTGGCGCGGCGTGATGCCGCGGCGCAGGTAGACGAGCAGGCCTGCGACCAGGGCCGCCAGGAAGAGCAGGAGGAGGGCTGTGCTCACGGTACAGGTGCTGAGGACGGCCCTGCAGTCTGAACCGGCCACCCCCGCCGGGGCAAATCACCGCCCTGTAAGGGTTTTACGGTTTGACAGGGGGGCTTTCACCTCCTAACATTCTGCAGCTTATGTCCGCAGACGCACCCCGATCGTCGGTTTCCGAAGCGCTGGATGCCTGGCGCATGGTGGCGGCGCGGCGCGGTGTTCAAGGCCGCCTGCCGTTGTCGTCGCTGGAACGGTTGCGTGACAGTCTGGTCGATACCGACGGCGAGGTGACCTACTCGCTGGAGTTCGACACGGACGAACTGCAGGTGCCGTATGTGGAAATGCGCATCGATGCCGGTCTGCCGCTGCTGTGCCAGCGCAGCCTGCAACGTTTCGTGTTTCCGGTGAACATCGTGCAGCGGCTCGGCTTGATCCGCGATGAAGCGGACGAAGCCGCGCTGCCGCCCGGGTATGAACCGCTGCTGGTCCCGTCTGACGGGCTGCTGCGGGCTACCGAGCTGGTCGAGGATGAACTCATCCTGGCCGTCCCGGTCGTGCCGACGATGCCCGGCACGGAGGCGATGGAGCGTGACTGGCCGGCCGAAGAGGCCGAGCAGGAGCGCGCGAACCCCTTCGCGGCGTTGGCGGCATTGAAGAACAAATCGAACTGAGTTTCCTTGGAGCAAGACCATGGCTG
>CBFGOS010000208.1:0-4484 GCA_965650425.1 uncultured Lysobacter sp.
GTGGCCAGCAGGAAGTTCTCGGTCTGGAAGTAGCGCAGTACCTGCGAGCGGGTGGCGCCCAGCGCGCGGCGCACGCCGATCTGCTTGGTGCGCTGCTGCACCCAGAAGCTGGCCAGGCCGACGATGCCCAGCGCGGTCACCACCAGCAACAGCACGCACACGGCCACCAGCAGCCACGCCATCGAACGGTCCTGGCGGTAGTACTTGGCGATTACATCGGTGAACGGGTCCTGCCGCAGGATGATGCGACGCGCGCTGTTGCGCTCCAGCGCCGCCACCGCCGCAGCCTGCAATTCGGCGCGGCGCCCGGGCTCGGTGCGCAGCGCGAAGCGGCCGAAGCTCACGTTGCGCACCGGCAGGATGATCGAGAAACCGCTCTCGGCCGCACCGCCGTTGTCATTGGGTCGGATCAGCGTCTCCACCACGCCGACCACACGGTGCGGGATGTCGTCGCGGTTCCAGCTGTAGACCAGCTTGCCGACGGCGCTTTCACCCGGAAACAGCTTCTGCGCGACGGCGCGGCTCACGATCACCGAGGGCAGGGTGAGCTTGGAATCCGGCGCACTCAGCGCCTCCCAGTCGACGTATTCCTCGGCGGCGAAGTCGCGGCCTTCCACCAGGGTCAGGCCCAAGGTGTCGATCAGGTGCTCGCCTAGGTACACGGCGGTGTTGAGGTTGGGCATCGGTTGCGCCGGCTTGACGCTCACCGAGCTGTTCCACGACGAGTTGTCGAACGGCACGTGGTTGAGCGCGGTCGCGGCCTTGACCCCCGGGAGGGCGCGCAGGGCGGCGACGTCGCGCTGCGCGAGCTCGCCGGCCTTTTCGTCGTCGCCGATGCCGGCGATGTTGATGCGCACCAGTTCGCTGTCGGCCATGCCGGTGGGGCGGTCCATGCGCTGCAGGCGGGTGCTGATCAGGAACACCGCGTTGCAGATGATCGCGCACGACAGCGCGACTTCCAGCACGATCAGCGCGGCCGCGGTCTTGTGGCGGCGCAGGGTGGAGAGGATGGGGCGGATGTCCATGGTGGTCCTCGACAGGGTCACTGGCTCTTGAGCTGGATGGCGGGCGCGACCTGGCAGGCGCGCCAGGCCGGCAGGAGCCCGGCGAGCACGCTGGCCAGCAGTGCCAGTGCGAAGGTGGTCAGCAGCATTGCGCCGTCCATCCGCGCCAGCGCTGCGTAATCGGCCGGTTGCTGGCGCACGGCCCACAGGCCGACCCACGCGAGGCCGAGACCGAGCAAGCCGCCGGCCATGCCCACGGTGCCGGCTTCCACCAGGCATTGGGCAAAGATCGCGCGGCGGGTGGCGCCCAATGCGCGGCGCACGCCGATCTGCGAGGCGCGGCCGAGGAACTTGGCCAGCAGCAGTCCCACCGTATTGAGCAGGCACACCGCCAGGAAGCCTAGGGCTAGCCACAGCTGCAGGCGCACGTCGCCGGGTACCGCGTTGCGGACGTCCAGCCACTCCATCACGCTGTGCAGGTTCACGTTGGTCGGGCGCTCGAAGCGGCCCGCGGCACGCTGCTGGTCGGCGTAGTTGCCCAAGTATTGGCGGTACGCAGCAACCTTCTCCGGCGTGCCCAGTTCCACCCAATACTGCAGCCAGGCGCACGGCGCGTTGGCGCCTTGTGCGCCCTCGGGGTCGCTGCCCGTGTCGCCCCAGCAGTTCATGTTGCCCTGGGTGGGGAACTTCAGCGCGCGCGAGGTCCAGAACGGCACGAACACCTGTTCGACTTCGCTGAAGAGGTCGTTGGTGACGTCGTAGAAGCGCGGCGTGGGCCGCCATTCGTCGAGCACACCAATGACGCGCAGGCGTTGGCCACCGGCCATGAGTGTCTGCCCCACGCTGTTGGCGCCGCCGAACAGCTTGTCGTTGAGTGCGCGCGAAATCACCGCGACCTGTGCGCGCGATTCGTCGTCGGCGCTGCTCCAGCCACTGCCATGGCGGAACGGCACGTCGAACATCGGGAAGAAGTCGGCGGTGGTGTAGCGCGAGTCGACGCGGAACGGTTCGATGCGGCCGTCCGGCGCCTCGATGGCCAGCGTACCGCCGGTCATCAGCGCCTGGCGGTCACCGCGCTTGTCGCGCAGCAGGGACTCGGCGTCGAAGCGGGTCATCTGCTCTTCCGGCTCGTCGCCCGGAGTGAAGCCGTTCATCGAGCGCGGATCGAGGCGCGGGTAGAACAGCACGCTGCTCTTGCTCGGGATAGGGTCGCCGGACAGCACGTGGAACACGGTCAGCGTGGTCATGCTGGCGCCGATGCCCAGCGCGATCGCCAGCACCATCAGCGCGGTCAACACCCGGTTGCGGCGAAAACTGCGCAGGGCGAGTTCAAGGTAGTAGCCGAACATGGGGGCTCCTTAGCCGATCGGGTCTGCGGTGCGGGCTTCGGCTTCGGCGGCCAGTTGCCGGGCGCGTACCAGGCTCGGCTCGACTGACACGTCGGTGGCCATGCCGTCGACGATATGCACGTTGCGCTGCGCGCGGGCGGCAAGTTCGGGGTCATGCGTGACCATCACGATGGTGGTGCCGGCGGCGTTGATTTCTTCCAGCAGCTCCATCACCCCGCGCGCCATCTGCGAGTCCAGGTTGCCGGTGGGTTCGTCGGCCAGCAGCAGGCGCGGCTGGCCGGCCAGGGCGCGGGCGATCGCGGCGCGCTGCTGCTGGCCGCCGGACAGTTCGGCCGGGTAATGCTTCATCCGTGAGCCGAGCCCGACCTGGGCCAGCGCGTGCTCGATCCGCTGGCGGCGGTCGGCGGCGGGCAGGCCGCGGTAGCGCAGCGGCACGTCCACGTTGTCGAACAGGTTGAGGTCGGGAATCAGGTTGAAGCCCTGGAAGATGAAGCCGATCTTGCGGTTGCGCAGGCGCGAGCGCGCATCGTCCGACAGGCCGCTCACGTCCTCGCCATCGAGCTGGTAGCGGCCGCCGGTGAAATCCTCCAGCAGGCCGGCGATGTTGAGGAACGTGGTCTTGCCGGAACCCGACGGGCCAGTGACCGCGACGAACTCGCCTTCGCGCACGTGCAGGTCGAGCGAGCGCAGCGCGTGCGTCTCCACCAGTTCGGTGCGGAAAACCTTGGTGACACCTTGCATGTGCAGCATGGACGGGCTCCTGGGGGCGGGTTCAGCGATGGACGTGGAAGTGGACGGGCAGCGCGACGTTGCGCGCGTAGCCTTCTCGCAGCGCGCGGCGTGGCGTGGCCGCGATGTTGGCGGCGCTGGCATCGGCGACGGGGGCGTCGAAATCCAGCAGTTCGAACAGGCGCAGCGGGACCGCGGCGGCGAGTTCCTGTGACGACCAGTGCAGCGAAGACGGGAAGTGGGACGAGGCGTTCATGTCACTCTCCTGAGACGCGGATGCGTTCGGCATCGCCGAACAGGTCGGTGCCGGCCACGACGATGCGATCGCCGGCACGGGCGCCATCGACGATCTCGACGGCATTGAGGCTGCTGGCGCCGGTGCGCACGGCGCGCTTGACCGCGGCGCCACCGTCCATGACGTAGGCGCTGTTGCCGCCGCCCTGTTCCAGGAACGGGCCGCGGTCGACCATCAGCACGTTGCGGCGGGTGTCGAGCACGATGCGCGCGCCGAGGCGCTGGTTCTGGCGCAGTCCGGGCGGGGTCTTGCCGGTGAAGCGCAGGCGTCCGGTGACTTCGCCGTTGACCACCTCCGGCGACACCGCCGACACCGCTGCGGCGTAGGTGCCGCCCGGGCCGCTGAGCTGCGCCGGCATGCCGATCGCGAGGTCGCGGGCAAAGCTTTCCGGCACCTGGATCTCGACTTCGAACACGGTCAGGTCGACCACGCTGAGCACAGGCGCATTGATCGCCACGTTGCTGCGCTGCGCGGCCAGCACCTGGCCGACCTGGCCGTCAAACGGCGCGCGCAGGGTCAGCGCATCGACCTGGCGCTGCACTTCGGCCACCACCGCGCGCTGGCGGTTGGCCAGCAGGTGCTTGTTGCGCGTGTCCAGCCCGGCGCCCTGGCCCTGCAGCGCCAGGACCTGGCGCGCGTGGGACAGGCCGATCTCGGCCTTCTTCAGCTCGTCGCGTGCGCGCAGTACGTCGACCTGCGGCACCGCGCCACCGTCGAAGCCGCGCTGGTTGCGCTCCAGCGCGCGCTCGGCGGCTTGGCGGTCGACCATCGCCTGGTCGAACAGCTTGCGCGCGTTGGAGCGGGACAGGGCCGCGTCCAGCGCGGCGCGGCTGGCTTCGGCTTCCAGGCTGGCCAGCGTGGCCTGTTCCTGCGCGAGCAGGCTGCGCAGCTCGGGGCTGTCGATTTCCGCCAGCGCCTGGCCGCGCTTCACCGCATCGCCTGCCACCACGTGCAGGGTGACCGTGCCGCCGGCGATGGCATACAGGGTGGGGTTGTTGGCGGCGATCACCCGGCCATCGGCGGCGATGTCACGGACCAGATCGCCGCGACGCACTTCGGCGATGCGCAGTCGGCTGGCGTCGACCGAGCGCGCGCCGGCGCTCCAGC
>CBFGOS010000209.1:0-4483 GCA_965650425.1 uncultured Lysobacter sp.
CGCCGTGGCGTTGCTTTATCCGAAGGACCCACCGCATGAGCCGTCCCGCGCAAGACCACGTCGAACCGCCGTTCCTGCCGCCACCGCCGGGTGAATTCATCGGCCATCCGCGCCCGTTGTGGATGCTGTTCGGCGCCGAGTTCTGGGAGCGTTTCGCCTACTACGGCATGCGCGCGCTGTTGGCCGTGTACGTTGCCACCACCTTCTTTGGCATGCTGCCCGAGGGCGAGGCGCGGGCGCAGGCCTCGCTGACCTATGGTGCGTACACCGCACTGATCTATGCCACCGGGCTGTTTGGCGGATTCGTCGCCGACCGCTACCTCGGCTATCGCTCGTCGATCATGCTCGGTGGGGTGCTGATGGCAGCGGGCTTATTCCTGCTGCTGGTGCCTGACCTGACATGGTTCCTGGTGGGGCTGGCGGTGATCGTGGTCGGCAACGGCCTGTTCAAGCCCAACATCTCGACCATGGTCGGCCAGTTGTACGCGCCGGGCGATGCACGACGCGACTCGGGCTTCACCATTTTCTACATGGGCATCAATGCCGGTGGCGCCATCGCGCCACTGGTCTGCGGCACGTTGATTGGCGCGAAGTTCGGTTACAAGTGGGGCTTCTTCGCCGCCAGCATCGGCATGCTGCTGGGGCTGGTGATGTTCCACTGGCTGCGGGGCTGGCTGGGCCACGTCGGCGAGGCGCCGGTGCCCGCGCAGAACCGCTCGCGCACGCTCAAGGTGCTGCTCGGCTGCATCGCCGCGGTTCCGGTCGCGTACCTGATGCTGAGCCAGGCCAAGATCGTCGGTTACATCCTGCTGGCGCTGTTCCTGGTCCTGGCGGCGTACTTCATCGGCAGCGGCGTGCGCAGCGGCGACAAAGTGCAGATGCACCGTTACCTGGCGATGTTGTTGCTGTTCCTCGCCAAGATCCTGTTCTGGGGGATGTTCGAGCAGGCGGGTTCCTCGCTCAATTTCTTCGCCAAGGACCACGTCGACGCGCCGTTCGACTTCACCCTGTTCCAGTCGGCCAACCCGGTGTTCATCATCCTGCTGGCACCGGCCTTTGCCTGGTTGTGGCCGAAGCTGGAGTCGAGCAACCTCAATCCGTCGATTCCGCGCAAGTTCGCCATCGCCCTGATCCTGGTGGCCGTCGGATTCACCACGCTGGTGCTCAGCATCGGCCACTTGCAGGACGGGCAGGGCAAGGTGCCGTGGGAAATGCTGGCCCTGGTCTACGCGATCAACACGATGGGCGAGCTGTGCCTGTCTCCGATCGGCCTGTCGATGGTCTCCAAGCTTGCCGCGCCGAAGGAGACGGGCATGGCGATGGGCGCGTGGTTCATGTGCTCCGCCATCGGCAATTACGTGGCGGGCATGATCGCGGCGGTGGCCTCGGGCAGCACCGGCGAGGGCATCGCGCAGTACGCGGAGACCTACACGATGATCGCGTATGCCGGCTTCGGCATGGGCGCGGCGTTCCTGCTGTTCGCGCCGCTGATCAACCGGTTGATGCACGGGGTGAAATAACACCACGGTGGGCCGGTGCGCGGATGGCCGTCCAGGCCGCGCGTGCCGACGCCGGATGCAAAGACGGCGGCCTTGAGGCCGCCGTCTTCGTATGCGCCGGCCGCGCGGGCGGTCCGAAGGGGGTCGTGGCCGGGTTCGGACTCAGGCCTTCAGTGCTTTGGCCGCCTCGACCTTCAGTTCCAGCTCGTCCAGGCGGTCGAGCACGCGGAACAGCAGGGCCCGTTCCTCGGGCGTCATGTCGCCCAGCAATTGGCGCTCGAAGTCCAGGGCCAGCGGCGCGATCTGCTCATAGATGCGCATGCCTTCGGCTGACAGGCGCAGCACGGAGCGGCGGCGATCGTCGTCGTGCATCTCGCGGGTCAGCCGCCCGGCCTCGATCAGGCGGGCCACCGCGCGGCTCACCGCCACCTTGTCCATCGCCGAGCGCTGCGCCACCTCGTTGGCGGACAGGTCCGGGTAGCGGCCGAGGATGGCCATCACCCGCCATTCGGTGATCGTCAGCTGGAAATGGTCGGAGTAGATCTGCGCCACCGAGCTGCTGATCCGGTTGGACAGCACCGACAGGCGGTACGGCAGGAAGCGCTCCAGATCGAGCTGGGTGTGGGGTGCCATGGGGTCGGGTTGCCTTGATCTTGGTTTCAATTGAAACTATAAAGCCTCATCCCTCACGTCGACCCCGCCGGGGCCGGCCGCGACTACGGAAGCATGCCATGAACGCCCAGCCCAACCTCGGAATGCAGGTCACCACCTTCGAGAATCCCCTCGGCATCAACGGCTTCGAGTTCGTCGAGTTCGCCGCGCCGGCCGGCCAGGGCGAACTGCTGCACGACTACTTCCGACGCATGGGCTTCAGCGCCGTGCTGCGCCACAAGACCCGCGCCATCACCGTCTACCGCCAGGGCGGGGTGAACTTCCTGGTCAACGAGGAGCCGGACAGCTTCGCTGCCGACTTCGCGGCCAAGCACGGCCCCAGCGCCTGCGGCTTCGCCATCCGCTTCCGCGAACCGGCGGCCAAGGTGTTCGACACCGTGGTCAACAACGGTGGCGAAGCAGTGGCCGACAAGGCCGACTCCAAGGCGGTGGACGCGCCGGTGGTCAAGGGCATCGGCGACTGCATGCTGTACCTGGTCGACCGCTACGGCGACAACGGCAGCGTGTACGAGGACTACGTGGCCATCGAAGGCGCGGACCAGGACCCGAAGGGGTTCGGGCTGACCTTCATCGACCACCTGACCCACAACCTGTACTTCGGCAACATGCAGAAGTGGTCGGACTACTACGAGCGCCTGTTCAACTTCCGCGAGATCCGCTACTTCGACATCAAGGGCGCCAAGACCGGCCTGGTGTCGAAGGCGATGACCGCGCCGGACGGCATCGTGCGCATCCCGCTGAACGAGTCGAGCGACCCGAAGTCGCAGATCAACGAATACCTGGACGCCTACAAGGGTGAAGGCATCCAGCACATCGCCTGCTTCACCGACAACATCTATGACACGGTCGAGGCCATGCGCGCGCAGGGCATCGAGTTCCTGGATACGCCGGACACCTACTTCGACGTGGTCGACCAGCGCATCCCGAACCACGGCGAGGACGTCGCGCGCCTGGCGAAGAACAAGATCCTGATCGACGCCGATCCGGAGACCAAGACCCGCAAGCTGCTGCAGATCTTCACCCAGAACGCGATCGGTCCGATCTTCTTCGAGATCATCCAGCGCAAGGGTAACGAGGGCTTTGGCGAAGGCAACTTCCAGGCGCTGTTCGAGTCGATCGAACGCGACCAGATGAAGCGCGGCGTGATCTGAGGTTGACGGTGCGGCACCCTGTGCGCCGCCCTGCGTCACGTCACCACGCGGCACACCACCACCTGACCATCGCTGGCCCCGGCCGGGGCCAGCATCCACATCGACGGGCGCATGCCATGGCACTGAGCAGCAACGGCTACCAGACGGGTTTCGGCAACGAGTTCGCGACCGAGGCGGTCGCCGGCGCGCTGCCGGTGGGGCGCAACTCGCCGCAGCGCGTGGCGCATGGCCTGTATGCCGAGCAGGTGTCGGGCACGGCGTTCACCGCGCCGCGCCACGCCAACCGCCGCAGCTGGCTGTACCGGATCCGTCCGGCGGCGATGCATGGCGAGTTCAAGCCGTTCGAGCAGGTGCACTTCCACAATGTCTTTGGCGAAGGTCCGATCACCCCGGACCAGCTGCGCTGGAATCCGCTGCCGATGCCGGCGGCTCCCACTGACTTCATCGACGGTCTGTTCACCATGGCCGGCAACGGCGGCCCGGCCGCGCAGTCGGGCGTGGGCATCCACCTGTACGCCGCCAACCGCGATATGCACGGCCGCTACTTCTACGATGCCGACGGCGAGCTGCTGATCGTGCCGCAGCACGGTCGCCTGCACATCGAGACGGAGATGGGCGTGCTGGACGTGGCGCCGCAGGAGATTGCAGTGATCCCGCGTGGCGTGCGCTTCAGCGTGTCGCTCCCCGATGGCGAGGCGCGCGGTTACGTGTGCGAGAACTTCGGTGCGATGCTCAAGCTGCCGGACCTGGGCCCGATTGGCAGCAATGGCCTGGCCAATGCGCGCGATTTCCAGATTCCGAACGCGGCCTACGAGGACGTGGAAGGCGATTTCGAGCTGGTGGCCAAGTTCCAGGGCCACCTGTGGCGCGCGTACATTGGCCACTCGCCGCTGGACGTGGTCGGCTGGCACGGTAACTACGCGCCCTACAAGTACGACCTGCGCCGTTTCAACACCATCGGCTCGATCAGCTACGACCACCCGGACCCGTCGATCTTCCTGGTGCTGCATTCGCCCAGCGACAGCGAAGGCGTCAGCAACCTGGACTTCGTGATCTTCCCGCCGCGCATCCTGGCGATGCAGGATACGTTCCGTCCGCCGTGGTTTCACCGCAACATCGCCAGCGAGTTCATGGGCCTGGTGCATGGCGCGTACGACGCCA
>CBFGOS010000210.1:0-4439 GCA_965650425.1 uncultured Lysobacter sp.
GCCACGCGGCGGTGCTTGTGTCGCGTTCATAACGCCGCAACTCGCCGTCGGTGGCATCCCACGTGGCGGTGGTGACCAGCACCAGCTGGCGTGCATTGCCCCACGCACTGTCCGGGGCGCGGGTTGTACTGGCGCATGCTGCCAGACCGGTGGCGGCGAACAGCAGCAGGGTGCGGGCAATCGTCATCGGGCGGACTCGAGGCAATGCGGCGGGAAGGGCAGAGTGGGGCACGGATCAGTCCTCCATGGCATGCATGTGCTCGGCATTGCTGTCGAACCAGCGCTGGCGGTCCGCGCTTGCGTTGCAGACCATCAGGAAGATCAGGTCCAGCAGGTGCTGCAGCGCCGACTGGTAGAGCAACGGCTCCACGTGGCGGGAATCATCGTGCGCCGACACCAGCAGCGCGACGTCGGCCAATGCACGCAACGGGTTGGGCGTGTGCCGCGTAACCGATACCACGCGTCCGCCGTGCTCGCGAAAGCGGCGGCTGATCTGGCACAGCACCGGCTGTCGACCGCGTTCGGAAAACACCAGCAGCACGTCACCGGGTGCAGCGCAGGAAATGCCCGCGTGCATCAGCACCGCGTCCACGTAGTGGACGGTCAGCACGCCCAACATCGAGAGTCGGGTCGCGAATGCGCGCGCGGGAATCCCGTCCTCGCCCAATCCGATGATGAAAACCTTGCCCGCGCCCTGCACGGCACCGGCCACTTCGTCGAGCCGTTCCGGCGGATTGATCAACCGGGTTTCGGCCTCGGCGTTGGCCTTGAGCTGCCACAGCCGCCCGGCCAACGCCGCGTGCGGGTCGTCGCCCTGTCGCGGCGTGGCAGCGGGACTGGCCGGCTCGCCGTCGCCGCGCGCGAGCGCCTGGCCGATCGAGTACTTCAGGTCGGGATAACCCTTGAACCCCAGCTTCTGGCTGAACTTGACCACGCTGGACTGGCTGATCCCCAGGGCGTTGGCCAGATGCTGCGAGGAGTAGTCCCGCAGCAGGTGCGCATTGTCGAGGATGAAGTCGGCGATGCGTCGCTCGATGGCTGACATCTGGTCGCGTTCGGCGCGGATCTTCAACAGGGGCGGCATGGCATTGCTCATTCAGAGGGGCTCAAGGCCCCGGATCTCCCGGATGCCGAGGCCCGGGGCGTCGGTGACGGAAATCTCCGATTCGTTGAAGATCACGCCGCCATCGACCGGGTTGAAGGCGCACAACGACGGTCCGTCCAGGTCCACCTTGGTGATGGCGTCGGCCTTGGCCACCGCCAGGTGCACGGCGGCCGCCACGCTGATGCTGGACTCGAGCATGCAGCCGATCATGCACTCAACACCGTGCAGCGCGGCGATGTCGGCGATGCGGATGGCGTTGGAAAGTCCGCCAGTCTTCATCAGCTTGATGTTGATGATGTCGGCCGCGCGCATCCGGATCAGCTCGATCACTTCGGTCGGGCCAAAAACGCTCTCGTCGGCCATGATCGGGGTGTGGACGCGTTCGGTGACGTATTTCATGCCATCCAGGTCCCGCGCCTTGACCGGTTGCTCGACGAGCTCCAATCGCACCCCGGCATCCTCCAGCATGCCGATGGCATGCACGGCCTGCTTGGCGGTCCAGCCCTGGTTCGCGTCAAGGCGCAGCAGGGCACGTCCCTCGACCGCGGAGTGGATCGCCTTGACCCGCTCGATGTCCACGCCGATGTCCTTGCCCACCTTGATCTTCAGCGACTCAAAACCGCGATCCACCGCGTTGATCGAATCGGCCACCATCTTGTCGATGTAGTCCACGCTGATGGTGATGTCGGTGGTGATCACGGGGTCGCCGCCGCCCAGGATCTTGTACAGCGGCACGCCGTAGAGTTGCCCGAAAAGGTCGTACACCGCGATCTCGACCGCCGCCTTGGCGCTGGTGTTGCGCTCGAGCGCGCCCTGGATCAGCCCGGTGATGCGATTGAGGTTGGCCACCTCCTGCCCGATCACGCGCGGCGCGATGAACTTGTCGATCGCTTCGATGATGGAGCCATGGGTGTCGCCGGTAATGACGGCGGTGGCGGGCGCTTCGCCATAGCCCACGTGCCCGGTGTCGGTATGCACGCAGACCACGATGTCCTCCACCGCCTCGACCGTCCGCAATGCGGTCTTGAAAGGGGTCTTCAACGGGACACGCAGCATGCCGAAGCGAATCTCGGTGATTTTCATTGGGCGTCGATGGGATGGGGTTCAGGAGGGTGGGGGCGCGTGCGCAAGTAGGGGTACGGCGTGCGTCAAGACCAGAGGCGCGGAACGTGCAGCATGCATCAACTCGCGAAGGGGGACAGCCCCGACAGGACGCCGGCCATCGTCAGGCCAACCGCCGTTCCGAGCACCAGTCCCAGCGTCGCCAACAACACCGCCGCCGGTACGAGCGCCCGCGAATAGGTGGCCGCCAGCACCGGTGCCGTGGCCACGCCGCCGATCTGCGCCAGCGAGGCGATGCCACACAGGTGCAGGTCAAAGCGGAACAGCTTTGCGGCCAACACCAACAGCAGCACGTGCAACGCCAGCACGCTGAACCCAACCGCCACGAACAGCGGTGCCGTCGCCAAGCCTTCGAAATTGCTTTGGGACGCCAGGACGGCAACCAGACAGGCCAGCAATGCCTGCGCCAGCGGAGCGGGGACCGGAGACCGGGCCAGCCGCGTGTGGGCAATCAGCAGGCCAGCTGCAGTGGCAATCAGTACCGTCCATGCCGTCGCAGTCAGCAGACCGTTCGCCGGCAGCAGGGCGGCAACGACGGATGCGGCATTGCCAACCGCGAGTGCCGCGCCGAGCCACAGCAGGACACTGCCAGGGCCAGCATCGCCCTCGCGGCGGAGCGCAACCTCCGGCAAGGGCGCGCGTTCGCTGGCGCCGGTCCAGCGATTGAATGCCGGCGCGAGGGGCGCTGCCGAAAACAGCGCCACCACCCACACCGAATAGCAAAGTGCGTCGGCCAGCAACACCGAGGGCAGCAGATTGTCCGGCAGTCCGACCGATTGCTTGACCGCGACCAGATTGGCCGACCCGCCCGTCCAGGTAGCGCTCAGCGCCGCCAGCATCTTCCAGCCATCATGAGGCAGGAGATGACGAAACATCAGATAGGCCATCACGATCGCCAGCAGGATACTGGCCATCGCAACAGCGAACACGGCCAACATGCGCGGCCCCAGCGCGAGGATGGCGCGCAAGTCGCAGCCGGTCATCAGCAGGAACAACAGCGCGGGCAGCAATTGGGTGGTCAGCGTGCGCTGCGCTGTCGTAATGGCCGGTGTCGCCTGCCACACCCCTGCAACCGCGAGGGCGGTCACCAGCAGGTACGTCAGGACGATGGGCGGCAGGATCGAAAACAAGCGCCATCCGTAACGTCGCTCCAGGGTCGGAAACAGTCCGGCCGACAGCAGCAGGATCGCCAGGTATGGCCATACCGTTTCAATCATTCATTTCCCCTGAAGCGTCAATGCTTGTGCAGCACGGCCCCTGACAGGCCTACCCAATCGAAACCCTTGTGGAATAGAAGCTTCAATGACCAATATAGTCAAGAATAAATTATTGACCCCCGGTTCCACGCCATGGTAACCACCCAGGCGAGGTTCGTCTGGAGTCCATCAGCGAATGCTGGGAGGCGCCGCGTCACGCCAGCCCGCGGAAATGATCGAGTGCAATTGCCAGCGGCCGAAGGGCGAGCCGAATCCGGCGACCAGGACCAGGATCCGGCGCTCGAGCGCCCGCGTGATCCCGAACGAAGCGGTAGGCCTGTCGCGCGGGGCGATCGCGGCCGGATCGCGCTTCTGGCAGGGGAAATGAAAATGGCCAGGCAAAAGCCTGGCCATTCGGAAGAAGTGGTGGAGCCAGGGAGGATCGAACTCCCGACCTCGTCATTGCGAACGACGCGCTCTCCCAGCTGAGCTATGGCCCCACGGCAGGCGGCATTATACGGATGTCGTTGCGTTGTCGCCAGTCGCCAGCAACGGGGCCAGCGCCGGCTCCAGCAAGGTGCGCCGCCAGCCGCTGATGGCGTCGGGCCATTCCCCGGTGTCCAGGAGCGCCTCCAGCCATCGGCGCGAGGCCAGTACACCGTCCGGCAAATCGAGTTCGCGGCTGCGCGCGGCCACCGCCTCCTGCAGCCGGCGCAGGCGGTTCTTGTCGCGGGCTTCCGCCTGGCGGGCATCGGGCGCGTCCGCCTCATCCGCCAACGGGGTCTGCAGCGCCTGCCAGATCGCGTCGGCCAGTTTGCGCGGCGCCTTGGGCTGGCTGTCGAATACGCGCAACAAGCCCGGCAGGTCGATGGGCGGATTGCGCGCCAGCGCCACGGCCAGTTCGTTGTCCAGGATCCAGGTGCGCGGCCGGTCATTGTTGCGCGCGCGATGAACTGGTCCTCGGCGCGACGGCGCTCGACGACGATGGCAGTGTTCTTTGGGAAACGGCTCTCGGA
>CBFGOS010000211.1:0-4435 GCA_965650425.1 uncultured Lysobacter sp.
GCCGCCGCCAGGAAGCAGTAGATCGCCACCATCCAGCGCAGCCATTCACCGGGCAGCCGCACCGCAAGTGCACTGCCCAGCCAGCCACCTACCAGCAAGCCCGGCACCATCCATCGAACGGTTGGCCACATCACGCTGCCGCGCTTGGCGTGCGCGCGCGCCGACGCCGCGGCGGTCAGCACGATGCTCGCCAACGAACTGGCCAGTGCGGCATGCATCGCGGCCTCTTGCGGCACGCCCAGCAACGGCAGCATCCACGCCAACGCGGCGACCAGCACCAGCCCGCCGCCCACGCCTAGCAGACCGGCCAGCACGCCGGCCACGGCACCCAGCCCCAGAAACGCCAACCACGCCATCCACACGATGCCACTCTCCCCAGAAATTGCCCGACATGATGCGCGGTCCACCGGACCCGTCGCGCGATCAAGACGTTCATTTTGACTCGGCTATAGTCCGGGCCATGCGACAAAAAACGACCCCCATCGTAATCGCGTCGCTCCTGGTGGCGTTGTCCAGCACCGGTTGCGCACAGCCCTCACCTGTCAATGCGCCGCCGACGGGCGGCCGCAGCGCGTTGCCTGCCCACGGCGCCGACATGAACCTGGCCACGCCTGCATCGATGGCCAACGCGACTGCGAATGCCACAACCCAATCAGCACCGCCCAAGGACGATGCCCGGCTGGTGCGCGTGCGGGCCGCACTCGAAGCGGCGGAGCGGGGTGATTTCGATGCGGCCCAGTTTGCCGACCTGACCCGGGACCCGTTGTGGGGCTGGATCGAGTACGCCGCCTTGCGCCGCGACATCGACACGCTGGACGCGGCCCGCGCCCAGGCCTTCCTCACACGCTACAAGGGCCAACCGGTGGCCGCTGCGTTCCGCGAAGTGTGGCTGGCCGCCACCGCGCGGCGCGAGGACTGGTTGGCGTTCTCGTCGGCCTGGACACCGGGCATCACGAGCGACGCCTTGCAGTGTGCCGATCTCAAGGCGCGGCAGGCGCTGGGCCGAGCCGACGCGGCATGGACCGAGGCGGCTCAGGCCCTCTGGCGTAAGTCCGGTAAATCACTGCCAACGGCGTGCGATGCCCCGATGGCGGTGCTCGCCGCACAGGGCGATCTGCCGCCGGCACTGCGCTGGGAGCGGATCGACCGGGCCATCGAGGCGGGTGAGCCGGGCGTGATCCGCGCCGCCGCGCGGGGACTGCCTGCCGAAGAACAGGCGCTGGCCGAAGACTACGCTGCATTCCTCGAAGCCCCGCACGAGCGTGCGTTGGCGTGGCCCAAGACCACCCGCAGCCGCGTCGTGGCGTCGCATGGCCTGGCCCGACTGGCCAAGGACGCGCCCGCCGATGCGGAGGTACAACTGGCGAAGTACGCACCGGCCTTGGCGTTCGAGGGCGCTGATCGGGCGCGCGTGCTGCATGCGATCGCACTGTGGTCGGTAGCGTCGTACGCGCCGGAATCGGCACGCCGCCTTGCGGCCGTTCCGGTCGACGCTTACGACGAACGCCTGCACGAGTGGCGCGTGCGCGAAGCGATGGCGCGCTCCGACTGGCCAGGCGCCCTTGCCGCCTTACGCCTGATGCCGCCGGCTCAACGCGGCGATTCGCGCTGGCAGTACTTCGAGGCTCGATTGAGTGAACTCACCGGCGACCGCGGCACGGCCGAACGCCTGTACGCCGAGGCCGCGCGCAAGCCCGAATTCCATGGATTCCTGGCCGCCGACCGCATCAAGCAGCCATATGCGCTGTGCCCGCTGAATCCGGCCGACGACCGCGCGACCAAGGCCAAGGTGGCCCGCGATCCGGCACTGGCGCGCGCGCTGGCGCTGTATCGGCTCGGACGCCCGGGCTGGGCGCAACGCGAGTGGGATGATGCCCTCACCCGTTTTGACGATGCGCAACGGCGCATGGCGGTGGCCGAGGCGCAGGCGCACGGCTGGTTCGATCGCGCGGTGTTCAACCTGGGCAAGCCACGCGACGAACTGCGCCTTTACCACCTCCGCTTCCCGCTGCACCACGATGCCGCCATCCGCCGCGAGGCGACGCGCCACAACATCGACCCGGCGTGGGTGGCCGCGGAGATCCGTGCCGAGAGCATCTTCAACCCCACCGCCCGCTCGTCGGCCAACGCGATGGGCCTGATGCAGGTCCTCCCTGCCACCGGCGCCGCGGTGGCCACGCGCATCGGCCTGCCCTGGAGCGGGCCGGACATGCTCTACGACCCCGACACCAACATCGCCATTGGCACCGCGTACCTGCGCCAATTGATGGACCAGTATGGCGGCCAGCCTTACTTCACCATCGCCGGTTACAACGCCGGGCCGGCGCCACTGGCCCGCTGGCAGGCGCAGCGCCCCGGCATGGACCCCGACTTCTGGATCGAGACGATCAGCTACAAGGAAACCCGGGAATACGTGGCCCGCGTGCTCGCATTCAGCGTAATCTACGACTGGCGGCTCAATGGCGACGCGGCCACCCTCAGCGACCGCCTGCGCGGCGTCACCAACGGCGCACGCAAGCGCTTTGCCTGCCCCGAGCCGGTGACCGCACCCAAGCCCACGGCCAAGCCGGGCACGAGATCGAGAGCACGAAGATGAGCAGACAGCACGTCGTGGTTCTGGGCGGCACCGGTTTCGTGGGGCGCCACCTGGTCCCCCGCGTGCTACGCGACGGCCATCGCGTCACCGTGGTCAGCCGCGGCCTCACCGCGGCCACGCGCGCGGCGCTCTCGCGCCAGGCCAGCGTGCGCGAGGGTGACGAGCATGACACGGGTTTTCTCGCCAACGTCTTCGACGATGCCGATGCGGTGATCAACCTCACCGGCATACTCAATGAAAAGGGCGACCGCGGCGACGGTTTTGAACACGTGTTCGTCGGCATCACCGAGGCCGTGATCGCGGCCATGAAGGCCAGCGGGACGCGGCGCCTGCTGCAGATGAGCGCCCTCAACGCCGGCCACGGCGAAAGCCACTACCTGCAGTCGCGCGGCCGGGCCGAGGCGAAGGTGCGGGCATCGGGGCTGGCCTGGACGATGTTCCGGCCCTCGGTGATTGCGGGCCCCGGTGATGGCCTTTTCTGCCGTTTCGATGCACTGCTGCGAGTCGCGCCGGTGCTGCCAATTGCACACGGGCATACGCGGTTCCAGCCGGTGTGGGTGGAGGACGTGGCCGAAGCCTATGCGCGCGCGCTTCTCGATGAGGGCACGGTGGGCGAGGTCTACGACCTGGTCGGGCCCGACGTGCTGTCGCTGGCCGAGATCGTGCAATTGACCGCATCGGCACGCGGCCGCCATCGCATGGTGGTTCCGCTTCCGGAACCACTGGGGCGCTGGCAGGCCAATGTCGGCGAATTGCTGCCGGGCAAGCCGATCAGCCGCGACAACTGGCGTTCGCTGGCGCTGGACTCCACCAGCCAGGATAACGGCCTGCCGCGGCTGGGCATCACCCCGACCCGCGTGATCGACCGCGTGCCGGAAATCCTGCGCCTGGCGACTGCGTCGGCGGCATGAGCCTGGCGGTGCCCGGACGCGTCTATCTGGTCGGCGGCGCGGTGCGTGACCGCCTGCTCGGCTTGCCGGCTGGCGACCGCGACCACGTGGTGGTCGGCAGCACCCAGGCCGCGATGGAGGCTGCGGGCTTTCGCGCGGTGGGCCGCGACTTCCCGGTGTTCCTGCACCCCGATACCGGCGAGGAATACGCGTTGGCGCGCACGGAGCGCAAGTCAGGGCGCGGCTACCGCGGCTTTGTGGTGGATGCCGACCCGTCGGTGACGCTGGAGCAGGACCTCGGGCGTCGCGATTTCACCATCAACGCCATCGCCCAGTCACTCGACGACGACACGCTGGTGGATCCCTACGGCGGTCAGCGTGATGTGGCCGACCGCGTGCTGCGCCATGTCGGTCCGGCCTTCGTCGAGGACCCCCTGCGGGTGCTTCGCGCCGCGCGGCTGCTGGCGCGCTTTGCCCCGCTGGGCTTCAGGTTGGCGCCGGAGACGCTGGCGCTGATGCGCGATATGGTGGCCGCCGGCGAGCTGGAACATCTCGTGCCCGAGCGTGTGTGGCAGGAGCTTCGGCGCGCCCTCGCCAGCGCACGGCCGTCGGCGTTCCTCGCGTCCTTGCGCGCCTGCGGCGCCCTCGGCGTCGTGTTGCCGGAGGTGGATGCGCTGTACGGCGTACCGCAGCGCGCCGAGTTCCATCCCGAAGTCGACACGGGCGTGCACATCGAACTGGTGTGCGACGTCGCCGCCCAGCTGGCCCCTGGCGATGACCTGATCGGATTCGCCGCGTTGACGCATGACCTGGGCAAGGCGCTGACGCCGGCCGACCAGTTGCCTCGCCACATCGGCCACGAGCGCGCGGGCGTCGCTCCGTTGCGAGGCCTGTGCGAACGCCTGCGCGTGCCCACGGAACACCGCCGCTTCGGCGAGCAGGCGGTGTT
>CBFGOS010000212.1:0-4434 GCA_965650425.1 uncultured Lysobacter sp.
CCAGGAAAGTGCGTGCGCAGCGCCTCCTCGAAGACCTCGCAGTACACCGGCACGACGCGGTACAGCACTTCCGCAAGGTAATAACTGACGTGCTCGAACTCGTCCGTCACGCTGGGCTTGACCGGCGGTGCTTCGGCAGTCTGCCAACTCGCGCCCAGCGCCATTCGGATGCGCTCGCGATCCACGCGCCGCTCCACCGGCGTGCGGCCGCGATCGATGTCGTCGATCAGGCAACGCACGATCAGCCGCTCCTTTTCCAGCAGCGCGCGCCGCACGGCCTCGGTCGGGTGCGCGGTGAACACCGGCTCGATCCGCAGGCGTGGAAGCAGCGCCCCCACCTCTTCAGCACTGACCCCTTCGCGCGCCAACTCCCCGAGCACCGCGCGAAGCCCGCCGGGTTGGGCGCCGTCACCACTGCGCTCATGGTCGCGGCGGCGGCGGATGCGGTGCACGCGCTCGGCCAGGTTCACGGCCTGGAAATACGTGGCGAATGCCCGGACCAGATCCGCTGCGCGCTGCGTTTCGATGCCGGCCAGCGCATCGGCCAACTCGGCCACCGGCGCCTCCTGCTCGCGCCGGCGGATGGCGCTGCGGCGCAGCGCTTCGACTTCGTCCAGAAAGGCCTGGCCGCATTGCTCGGCGAGGATTTCGCCCACCAGCCCCCCGAGCGATTTCACATCCTCGCGCAGCAGGGCGTCGGTGGCGGCGAACGCCACGGTGCGCAGCGGTTCGTCGGCAGAAATGGCAGGCGGCTCGGACACGGGCGGGGGGCGTTGGGGAACTCATCGCATTGTGGCCCCAGCAGTGCGACGGTGGAGCAACGGTATCGGCTGCAACTTCCGGCCACCTCCCGCTGTCCGCCGCGCTGGGCACCCCGCGTTGGCCCGGATAGTGGACCAGAGGCCATCGCCATGTCGCACCAGTCGCCCCCGGCCGCCCTGCGCCTGAGCATCGCCGGGTGGGCCATTGCAGCGCTCGTGGGGTGCGGTTCCGCCCCCTCGCCTTCGCAGACATCGACCGGCAACGCACCGGCGCTGCTGGACGACCTGGGCACGCTCCATCGCGACACCGGCACCCGCGTTCCCGGCGCACAACGCTACTTCGACCAAGGTCTACGCCTGGCCTACGGCTTCAACCACGAGGCGGCAGGGCGCGCCTTCGCCGAGGCCGCGCGCCTGGACCCGCAGTGCGCGATCTGCCTGTGGGGCCAGGCGCTGGTGCTGGGGCCCAACATCAACCTGCCCATGGACCCAGCACATGCCGCCGAAGCCACGCGGTTGTCGCGGCGCGCAATGGCGGTGTCCGCGTCGGCACAACCGGCCGACCGTGCCCTGATCGAAGCGCTGCAGCACCGTTACGCCGATCCGGCGCCGGCGGACCGCAAGCCGCTCGACATCGCCTATGCGCGGGCCATGGCCGACGTCGTACAGCGCTTTCCCAACGACGACGATGCGGCCACGCTCTACGCCGAGGCGCTGATGGACCTGTCACCGTGGGCCTATTGGAACGCCGACGGCAGCCCGTCCAGCCACACCCCGGCATTGGTCGCGGCGTTGGAGGGTGTGCTTGCGCGCAACCCCAGCCACATCGGCGCGATCCACTACTACATCCATGCCGTTGAGGCCTCGCCCAATCCGGCGCGCGCCGAGCGCCATGCGGATCGCCTCGCCGACCTGGCACCCGGCGCCGGCCATCTGGTGCACATGCCCGCGCACACTTACATCCGCGTCGGGCGCTACCACGACGCCACGCTCACCAACCTTCGGGCCAGCAAGGCCGACCAGGCCTTTCTCTCCTTCTGTCGCGGCAGCAATGGCGTCTATCCGCTGGGCTACGTACCGCACAACTGGCATTTCGCCGCGATGACCGCGGGGCTGCATGGGTCCAGCATGCTGGCGCTGGAGGCCGCGGACCAGGCGGCGAAACGTGCCGATCCCGAGCGGCTGGAGCAACTGAGCTTCATGCAGCAATTCATCGCCACCCCGCTGTATGCACAGGTTCGGTTCGGGCGCTGGGAGTCGGTGCTGGCCACGCCGCACGCCCCCGCAGACCTCCCGTATCCGCGCGGCGTGTGGCACTTCGCGCGCGGCATGGCCTACGCCAGGACGCAGCGTCTGGCGGAGTCGGCGCGTGAACTCGCGGCGCTGGAAGCGGTGCTGCGCGAACCCGCGCTGGCCCGCACGCCGCTATGGGACATCAATCCGGCCGACCGCGTGCTCGCTGTCGCGGTGCCGATGCTACGGGGCGAACTCGCCTTGGCACGCGGTAACCAGGCCACCGGCTTGGCGGCCCTGCGCGAGGCCGTCGCGGCCGAAGACCGGCTGGCCTACAACGAACCCGCGGATTGGCCGCTGCCGGTGCGTCCCTACCTGGGCGCGGCACTGCTCGCTGCCGGCCACCCCGACGAGGCCGCCGCGGTGTACCGCGCCGACCTCACCAAGTACCCGGAGAACGGGTGGTCCCTTCGCGGCCTGGCACAGGCGCAGCGCGGCATCGGTGACATGGCTGCCGCGACCAACAGCGAGCGACGCCTGGCCGAGGCCTGGCAGTGGGCCGATACGCCGCTGATCGCCTCGCGCTTCTAAGGCACTTCGCCGATCAGCGGCACGCGTTCGCTTCGCGTACGCACTGGCGGTTGGTGGCGCAGTAAATGTAGCCGGCCGCGCAATCGGCCGAGCTGTTGGCGACCGTACGGCACAGGCCACTGACCGGCTCGCAGCCAAACCCGGCCACCGCGCAGTCGTTGCTGGCGCCCGCGCTGTTCCTGCTCAGGGTCGGCGTTTCGCAATACGCATGGACCTGGCTGCCACCCCGACGCGTCCACGCAGCCAGCTCTTCGCCGAGCCGCGCGTTCTCGCTGCGCAGCACCTGGTTCTTGGCCCGCTCCTGCTCCCACTGTTGGCGGTAGTCGATCACGATCGTGTCGACCTTCGGCGCCACCATCGGCCGCACCGTGCCCACGGACTGCGCCGCCGACGATGTCGACAGCACCAGCAACAGCATTGCCCCGAAATGCTTGCCCACGTGCCTGCTCCCCAAGGCCGCGGCGCGGCCGTCGGGCGCAGGATAGCGGGAATCCCGCCGCGACGACCGTCAGTAGGCGAAGTCGCGGAACACGCGGTCGATGTCGCCCTGCCACTCGCCGTGGAACAGCGCCAGCTTGCGCTCGGCCGGGGTGATGCCGGCCTCCACAAACTCCATCAGCGGCTCCAGATAAATCGACTCGTCGGCGCCATTGGCGTTAAGCCGCGCACGCCGGGCCAGGCCATGCGCGGAAATCTCCAGCGCGCGGCGCGCCAGATCCAGCACCGTGCCACCCCGGAACGGCAGCTTCAGTGCATGCCGAGGCACCCCGTCGCGCAGCGCGTGGCGCTCGGCCAGGCTGAAGTCCTTCACCAGATCCCACGCCGCGTCCAGCGCGGTGTCGTCGTACAGCAGCCCCACCCAGAACGCCGGCAGCGCGCAGATGCGGTTCCACGGGCCAGAGTCGGCACCGCGCATCTCCAGGTACTTCTTCAACCGCACCTCGGGGAAGGCGGTGGTGCTGTGGTCAGCCCAGTCCTTCAGCGTCGGGCGGTGGCCGGGATACGCAGGCAGCCGGCCATCCATGTAGTCGCGGAACGATTGCCCGGAGGCGTCGATGTACTGGCCGTCGCGGTAGACGAAGTACATTGGCACGTCGAGCAGGTAGTCGGTGTAGCGCTCGTAGCCGAAGCCATCCTCGAACACGAAGTCCAGGAGGCCGGTGCGATCGGCGTCGGTGTCGGTCCAGATGTGCGAGCGGTAGCTCAGGTAACCGTTGGGCCTGCCCTCGGTGAAGGGCGAATCCGCGAACAGCGCGGTTGCGATCGGCTGCAGCGCCAGCGACACGCGGAACTTCTTCACCATGTCGGCCTCGGAGCCGACGTCGAGGTTGACCTGCACGGTGCTGGTGCGGGTCATCATGTCCAGGCCCAGCGAGCCGACCTTGGGCATGTACTCGCGCATGATCTTGTAGCGGCCCTTGGGCATCCACGGCATTTCGTCGCGGCGCCACTTTGGCTGGAAGCCCATGCCGAGGAAGCCCAGCCCCATCGGCTCGGCTACCGCGCGCACCTCCTGCAGGTGGCCACTGGTTTCGCAGCAGGTTTCGTGCAGGTTGGCCAGTGGCGCGCCGGACAACTCCAACTGCCCGGCGGGCTCCAGCGACACCGACGCGGCGTCACGCGTCAGGGCGATGACGCGGCCGTGCTCTTCCACCGGTTCCCAGCCGAAGCGGGTCAGCCCCTTGAGCAGCGCCTCGATGCCACGCTCGCCATCGAAGGTGGGCGGACGCAGGTCGTCGGTGCGGAAGCCAAACTTCTCGTGCTCGGTGCCGATCTTCCAGTTCTCGCGCGGGCGCACGCCGCTGGCGAGGAAGTCGATGAGCTGGGCCCGGCCTTCAGCGCCGGTGCC
>CBFGOS010000213.1:0-4421 GCA_965650425.1 uncultured Lysobacter sp.
ACGGCAACGGACGATCCAGATGCACCCGCACGCCATTCCCCGAGTCCAGACGGTATGCATCCGCCTTGGAGAACTGCGGTGCGAATGGCGGTGGCTGGCGACGGGCAGGGGACTCAGGCATGGGCAACAAGCAACTGCCGACTGGTGTCGGTCACGTGGGCGATGAGCCGCCGCATCGCGGTGAGTGCTTCCCGGTCGGGTAGGCCGGTCCACTCGTCCATGAAGAACTTCTTGAACTCGATGGCGATGGCGCATCCCACCCCCGGATAGTGCTGATGGACGAACCGGGTGAGCTGCCCCTTGCCCTGGAACGCCACGTTCTCGCGGACGTCCAGACGTCGGCCCCGGAAATCGAAGTCCCGCATCGCGTCCATCACCGGCTCTAGCAGCCATGCCCAACGATCGCGGGGCATGGAGAACGTGCCGATGTTGATGTCGGGCGCCTGGTCCTGGGGCGTCGGGTCAGCATCGGGTCCGCCGCGCCGGTGGTTGTAGCTGTGGACGTCCAGCAGGACGAACGGACCCCGCGATGCGACCTCGTCCAAGAGTTCGCGCATCATGGTGTAGAACGCGCGGTGGTAGCGCAGCGATCCTTCGATGAGCGATGCCGACGGAGCTTCCTGCCAGACGTCCAACCCCCACGACTGCTCCGGCGTGGCATAGACGGCATCCGCCTCGCCGCGGTTGAGATCGCATTCAAAGCGCGACAGGCTGGCGATGACGTGGGTGGGTACGTCCCGGATGACCTCGCCGGTGTAGGGATCCTCTTCGCGAAGTCGCGCGGCCTCGTCCAGCGCGATGGTTGCCCGCACGTCGTCGCGCAACGCGTGCCCGTCGTGTATGGCAGCCGCGACGACGCAATCGTCACTGCGCTGCACGTGCCACCAGGGAGTCGGATTGGAAGTCGGTGCGCGCGTCATCACGATCGTGAGTAGGGGGACGGGATCACGCTAGTGCGCAGTGCGTGCACGCCAGGTCTACGCGCCGGCTCCATTCATCGGTGGTTGGGTTCCGCGTTCACCGCGCCTTCGCGCCACAGGCCGAACATGGACCTGTTGCAGACCCATCCACATCCCATGCCAAGTTCACCCGTGCCGCCGAATGTTCCAACGCCAAGCCCATCGATGGTCCGCGTCTTCCTGTTCGACAGCGAGGGCGAGGATCGGGAGGTAGGCCTGTCGCAGATCCGCGTGGATGCGCTGACCGAGCGCCAACTGCTCTGGGTAGACGTGGATGCCGAAGACGATGGTGACGCAGACACCCTGGTCAGGCAGGTGGTCGAGCAGTTGCAGTTGGGCCCCGATGCCATCGATGTGTTGTGCTCGTTGGACGGCCGGGCCGAACTGACCAGCTTCGGCGACTGGTTCCTCGCGCAGGCCGTCGCGGTGGAGCACGAAGGCGGGCTGCGCTTCAAGGGCCGGGGCCTGGCGATTGTGTGCGGCCACAACCGCGTGGTCAGCCTGCACCGAGGTCCTTTGCAGTTCCTCGAAGAGCTGCGCGAGCGCGAGCGCGCCGACACGCGCCTGGGCACGCTAAGCGCGGAAAGCTTTACCGCTTCGCTGCTTGGCTGGCTGGTCGACAGCTACCTACATGCGGTGTCGGATTTCGAGGCGGCGGTCGACCGCCTGGAGGTTTCGGTGTTGACGGCGCGGGCCCCCCGCGAGTGCCTGGGCGACCTTGCCGCACTGCGACGGGGCGCCTCGCGGTTGCGCCGGATGCTGGCCCCGCACCGCCACGTGTTTGGCGCCATGGCGCGTCCCGATTTCCGCCCCGACGAGGGTGGCCTGGCCGATAAGCATTTTCGAGCGTTGGAGCAGCGCTTCGAGCGGGCGATGGACGCGGTCGAAAATGCCCGCGACCTGGTGGTGGGCAGTTTTGAACTATTCGCGACCCGCAGCGCCGAGCGGACCAACGACACGATGCGCGCGCTGACATTCGTGACGGTGCTGCTGGGCACGTTGTCGGTGGTGGCCGGCACGCTCGGCATGAACTTCGCCGCCCCGTTCTTCGATACGGGCGGGCGCGGTTTCTGGGTGGCGTTCGCGGGAATGCTGCTGTTGGCAGGGATTTCGCTTGCCGTGGCACGCTGGCGACGCTGGATCTGATCTTCAGCTGGCGGCGCTCACGGCGGTCCACGGCCGTGTGGACAATGCGCCCGATCCCGTTGCGGGTTGACCGGCGTCAGGGCGCCAGGCCGCGTGCGGGCCTACCTTGGGCGCGTGGCCAAACCGAACGGGAGGAGGTCCCGATGGAGTTCCACGTGCACCTTGCGGGTGCCCGTCCTGACCTGCGAACCATCGAACGAATCGTGCTTGAGGCCGATCCTGCGGCGGTCGTGGATCTGGATGCCACGGGCGACACCCTGCGCGTGGCAGGATCATTAACCGCCGTGGAGGTGGGAATGGTGCTGCGGCAAGCCGGCTATCCCGTCGCGCCGGAACAGGTCGAGCAGTTGCCCTCAGTTTGCTGCGGCGGATGCAGCGGCTGAGTAGCTGGGCGGGGGAGGCGAATCCCGTCTATGCCCATTAGCGGCTCACCTTGACGCCGACTCGGCCTCCGTCCGTGGCTCAGCTCGCTGGCGAGGCGTGCATTGCCGCGTTGAGCTGATCGATCACCACGATCCAGTCGGCATCATCCACGCGCTCCTCCCGCAGCAGCTGCGACTGCGCAGGCGTCCAGAACGGGGCCTCCTCCAACCGCATGGCGTCAGGCAAGGGCGCATGGGTGGCGAGGAACTGGCGGATGTCCTCGTGGCTGTTCGGCAGGCCCAGTTGGGCGAACAGTTCGGAAAACGGATGGACGGGGTGTTCCATGGAAGGCTCCGTGCCGCGTTGGCGATTCAACTGAGCCCAGCCTACCGCCAGGAAGGTCAAGGCCGCATCAGCGTGGGCGGATGCGGCCGACCGGGAAGAAGGTGCCGCATCCTTGCGGCTAGGTCGTCCATCTTCGGGTCTGTTGGGCGCCGTCGGCGCTCAGGCGGCCTGGCTCCGTGCCAGCTGTGCGCCGACCAGGTGGCCATACAGGTCCTTCGGGTCGGCCAGTGCCGGGATGATCCCGGCGTCGGCGCCCAGGCCCAACTCCCGCGCGCAGTCGCGCAGCAGGCGCAGGGCCGAGTAGTCTTCCAGGGCGAATCCGACCGAGTCGAATACGGTGGTCTCGGTGGCGTCGCGGCGGCCGTCGGCTTGGCCGGCCAGCACGCGCCAGAATTCGGTTACGGCAAAATCGGCCGGGAGGTGCTGCAGGTCGCCTTCAATTCGGGTCTGCGGCTCGAACTCGACGAATACGCGCGAGCGCTCCAGCACGCCTGGGTGCAATTCGGTCTTGCCGGGGCAGTCGCCACCCACGCCGTTGATGTGCATGCCCGGCTGCAGCATCTCCGGGGTCAGGATCGTGGCGTTGGTCTTGTCGGCCGTCACCGTGGTGACAATGTCCGCACCGCGCACGGCGTCGGCAGTGCTGGCGCAGCGGACCACGCGCAGGGTCGGCGCCGCGGCGTGCAGGTGGGCGATCAGCTTGTCGGTGGCGGCGGCGTCCACATCGTACAGACGCACCTGTTCGATGCCCAGCAGGTGGTGGAACGCCAGTGCCTGGAACTCGCTTTGCGCGCCGTTGCCTACCAGCGCCATTACCTTGCTGTCGGGGCGCGCCAGACGCTTGGCGGCCATCACCGAGGTGCCCGCGGTGCGGATGGCGGTGGTCAGGGTCAGCTCGCTCAGCAGGGTGGGCATGCCGGTGGCCACGTCGGCCAGCACGCCAAAGGCCATGACCGTGGGCAGGCCGTCGCGGGTGTTGCTGGGATGGCCGTTGACGTACTTGAAGCTGTACTCGTGGGCGTCGGACACTGGCATCAGCTCGATCACGCCCACGTCCGAGTGCGACGCCAGGCGGGCGCACTTCTCGAAGTCGGACCAGCGGCGGAAGTCCGCTTCCAGGTACTCGACCATGCGGGCCAACACCTGCGGCAGGCCGTAGGTGGCGACGATCCGGGCAACATCGCGGGTGGTCAGCAGGGTGGTCATGGCAGCCTCCGGTGCAGGCGAGAGATCGGCATTGTCCGGAGGATGATGACAGGGCAAAACAGCAAAAATGGCAGAATATTGGCAATGGAGTGGCATTTCGTTAGCTACGGATGCCAATATGGCAACATGGACGACCTCGACCATCGCCTGATCGGCAAATTGCGGCATAACGCCCGCACCTCGATCGCCGACCTGGCGCAGGCGCTCGGGGTCTCGCGCGGCACGATCACCAATCGCATCGCCCGGCTGGAGCGCGATGGCGTGATCGTCGGCTACACGCTGCGCCTGCGTCCCGATGCGGCACCGGATGAGATCCATGCATGGACCGGCATTGCCGTGGAGGGCAACCAGCAGGTCCCAACGGCCGTTGGTGTCGTGCAGTGCCGCGACACCTGGCTCGCC